>RFIU01000259.1 GCA_003695555.1 Alphaproteobacteria bacterium | reverse complement strand
GGCTTCGGCAAGACGGAAGTTGCGCTGCGTGCCGCCTTCGTCGCCGCGATGAGCGGACATCAGGTGGCGCTCGTCGCGCCGACGACCCTCTTGGCGCGCCAGCATCTGGCCACCTTCGAGGCACGCTTTCGCGGCTTTCCGGTGCGCATCGCGCAGCTCTCGCGCCTCGTCAGCGCGGCCGAAGCGAGAAAGGTGCGCGAAGGCCTGGGCAAGGGCACCATCGACATCGTCATCGGCACCCATGCGCTGCTCGGTTCCGAGGTGTCATTTGCCCGTCTCGGCCTCGTCATCGTCGATGAGGAACAGCACTTCGGCGTCCGCCACAAGGAGCGTCTGAAGCGTCTGCGTCATGAGGTCCATGTCCTGACGCTTTCCGCCACCCCGATTCCGCGGACCCTGCAATTGGCGCTGGCCGGAGTGCGCGACCTGACGCTGATCGCGACCCCGCCGGTCGATCGCCTGGCGGTGCGCAGCTTCGTCACCCCCTTCGATCCGCTGGTGGTGCGCGAGGCACTGTTGCGCGAACATGCCCGTGGTGGGCAGTCCTTCTATGTCGCCCCGCGCATCGCCGACCTTGCAGAGATCGAACGGTTCCTTGCAGAACAGCTTCCCGAACTTCGCTTCCACGTCGCCCATGGCCGGATGAAGCCGAGCGAGATCGAGGCGCGGATGAGCGACTTCTACGAGGGGCGCATCGACGTGCTGCTGTCTACGAGCATCATCGAATCAGGGCTCGATATTCCGCGCGCCAATACCCTGATCGTCCATCGCGCCGATCTCTTCGGGCTGGCGCAGCTCTACCAGATCCGCGGGCGCATCGGGCGTTCGAAGCAGCGCGGCTATGCCTATTTCACCCTGCCGGCGCGACGGACCATCACCGAAGGCGCCCGCCGCCGGCTCGAGGTGCTCGCCTCCCTCGACACGCTCGGTGCCGGATTTCAGCTCGCGAGCCACGATCTCGACATCCGCGGTGCCGGCAATCTGCTCGGCGAGGAACAGTCCGGCCATATTCGCGAGGTCGGCATCGAGCTCTATCAGCAGATGCTCGAAGAAGCGGTCGCCGAGCTGCGTTCGGGCGGTGCTGCCGACGAGGAAACGGAGCGCAGCGAAGACTGGTCGCCGCAGATCAATGTCGGTGCCGCGGTTCTGATCCCGGAAGACTATGTCGCCGATCTTGATTTGCGGATGAGCCTCTATCGCCGTCTTGCCCGGCTCGCCTCCGGCGAGGAGATTGCGGCTTTCGCCGAAGAGCTGGCCGATCGCTTCGGACCGCCGCCGTCGGAAGTCAAGCAGCTGCTCAAGGTCGTCGAAACCAAGCTCGCCGCCCGGACCGCCGGCATCGAACGGCTCGACGTCGGGGAAAAGGGGCTGATCCTTTCTTTCCGGAATGGCACCTTCGCCAATCCGCAGGGGCTGATCGCCTGGCTGGCCGGGGGGCGGGCGAACGCCCGCCTGCGCCCCGATCACAAGCTGGTTATCCATGCCCGCAGCCGCGGCGCCGAAGACCGCCTGCGGCTGGCACTGCATTACGCGCGCGCCCTTGCTCGTCTTGCCGTGGAGGGCGAGGGCTGATTCAGCACGCATTCGAGTCGAGGGTCCTGCTTCCGTCCGCCTGATCGTGCGTGCTAGGGAAGGGGCGGCGACTGCCGAGGTGGAACCGACCGGGTTCGTCTGCCGTTCGCAATGAAACCTGTGTGCCTGCTTCGGCAAGCGGGCCGCATCGCAGGAAAGAGCAGGGAGGAGGGAGGCGATGTTCCCGTTACAGACTTCGGTGGCATTGCGTTACCCGCCGATCGTCACCTGGCTGCTGATCGCCGCCAATACGGGTGTCTTCCTGTTCGAGGCCTCCTTGCCGCAGCCTGTACTGGAAGCCTTTCTGCAGCATTATGCGCTGGTCCCGGCCCGCTATTTCGTCCCCGGCTGGGCTGAAGCACACGGCCTGTCCGCCGATGACCTTGCCCCGTTCTTCACCAACATGTTCCTGCATGGCGGATGGTTTCACCTGATCGCCAACATGTGGACGCTCTACATCTTCGGCCCGGCGGTCGAGGATCGCCTTGGGCCGGGGCGCTATCTCGTCTTCTATCTCGTCTGTGGTCTCGGCGCGTCCTGGGCGCATGCGGCGATGAATGCCGGCTCGACGATCCCGGCGCTCGGTGCCTCGGGGGCGATCGCCGGCGTGCTCGGCGCCTTCATGCGGCTGTTCCCGCTGGCGCGCGTCATCGTCATGGTGCCGCTCGTCTTCATTCCCTATTTCTTTACCCTGCCCGGCGTTCTCTTCGCCGGCTTCTGGTTCGCGCTTCAGCTCGTCCAGGGGCTCGGCAGCCTCGTCGCCGGCCCGGCGGCGGGCGGGGTCGCCTGGTGGGCACATGTCGGCGGTTTCATCTTCGGCTGGCTGATCGTGCCGCTGCTCTACAACCGCAATCGTCATGCCCGGCCCCGATTCCGTGACGAAGGGACGTTGGGCTTTCCCGCTACCCGACGATAGGATGCGCCATTCGCGCTTTTCGGAGGAAAACCGATGAACTTCATGGACCTTTTCTGGATCTTCTTCATCCTTTCGGCCCTGCAGCCGGTGATGCAGCAGCGCATGCTGGAAGCGATGCGTGCCCGCAAGATCGCGCAGATCGAGCGCGATCGCGGCTCGCGCGTGATCCTGATGGTCCATCGTCAGGAAACCATGCGGCTGCTCGGCTTTCCGCTGGTCCGCTATATCGACATGGCCGATTCCGAGCAGATCATGCGGGCGATCCACATGACCGACAAGGACGTGCCGATCGATCTGGTCGTTCATACTCCCGGCGGCTTGGTGCTCGCCGCCCTGCAGATCGCCCGCGCCCTCAAGCATCATCCCGCCAAGGTGACGGTCTTCGTTCCCCACATGGCGATGTCGGGCGGCACATTGATCGCGCTCGCCGCCGACGAGATCGTGATGAGCGAGCATGCCGTACTTGGTCCGGTCGATCCGCAGCTCGGCCAGTGGCCGGCGGCATCCCTGATCAAGGTCCGCGAAGACAAGCCGATCGAGAAGATCGACGACCAGACGCTGATCCTCGCCGATGTCGGGACGAAGGCGATCGAGCAGATTCGGCAGGCGGCAACGGAGCTGCTCGAAGGCAGGCTGGAGAAGCGCAAGGCGTCGGCTCTCGCCCGCAAGCTGTCGGAAGGGCGCTGGACGCACGACTATCCGATCACCCCGGCGAGCGCAAAAGAAATGGGACTGCCGGTGAACACTTCGATGCCTGACAGCGTTCTCGAACTGATGGCGCTCTATCCGCAGCCGGTGCGCACCCAGCCGGGAGTGGAGTTCCTTCCCCACCCCCGCCATGCGCAGCCCGGATCGCATTCCTGACCGAGCGGGTGGGGCGGGTCCATGGGATCGAGAAACATGGAGGTGAAAATGGCAGGCATCGAACGGACCAGGGAAATCCCGCGTTCCGAATGGCGGGAATATTTCGATCGGATTTCGAAGAGTCTCGAAGGCAAGCTTGCAGAAGTCGAGGTTGCCGCACTGACCTTGGGGGATCAGGTCGAAGCCGAATGGGTGCCGATTCACGGCATCGTCTATGATCACAAGGACGACATCTTCGAAGTCGCGCTCGAAGGTCTCGATCATCTGATCGCCAAGCCCGTGCGGGTGTGGGTGGAGGAAGGGCCGGAAGGCCTGGTCGCCATCGAGATCGAGGATGTTGAGGGTGAGACCCAGATCATCCGGCTGCGTGAGCCACTGGCGCTGCCCTCGCCGGAAAAGGCCTGAGCCGGCAGGCGGCAGACAGCAGGCGAGCCGGGCGAACCGTCGCCTTCTAAAGCGGATCGTTCGCCGATTCCTCCCGCCAGGCCTCGAACATGGCTGCCGCCCAGAGGATCGGGCTCCAGTCCTCCTCTCCTCGCTGATGCTCGTCCCAAAGGGCGGCGATCGTCTTCGCCTCGATCAGTCCTTCGCGATGCAGGCGATCCGGCGAGATGAGGTCGCCGGCCCATTCGCGCAAGGGCCCGCGCAGCCAGGCGGCAATCGGAACCGCGAAGCCCTGCTTGGGGCGGTCGAACAGCGTGCGCGGCAGGTGGCGGGCGAGCAGCGCGCGCAGTGGCCATTTGCCGCGGCCGTCACGCACACGCATGCGGTGCGGGATGCGGGCGGCGAAGTCCTGAACCGCGGGATCGAGAAAGGGAATCCGCGTCTCCAGCGAGCAGGACATTGCGGCGCGATCGACCTTGGTCAGGATGTCGTTCGGCAGATAACCGATCGAGTCGGCGGCCATCAGGAATTCGGCCAACGGACGCCGCCTGCCACCTCGGATCGCGCGCCAGTGCGGTGGCAGCGGCATTTCACCGGCCAGGGTGGTGGAGTGGCGGGGCCAATAGAGGGTCAGCGCATCGTACCACTCGCCGGGCGTTTCGGCGGCAAGCAGTTCAGCGGTGACCAGCAGGCGATGGGGCGAGCGGGTGCGCCCAAGCGGCGTGATCGAGAGCCCGGCAATAAGCCGCAGCAGCGCCGCACTCGCACGCGGCAGGCAGCGGATCGTCCCTGCCGCAAGGCGGCGCAGGGCGAGCGGTACCCGGCCGGTGCGTTGCGCCACTTCTTCTCCCCAGAGGTAGCGGTGATAGCCGCAGAAGGCCTCGTCGCCGCCATCGCCAGAGAGCGCCACCGTCACTTCCGTTCGGGCCAGCCGGGCGACCAGCGTCGTCGGAATCTGCGAGGAATCGGCAAAGGGCTCATCATGGATGCGGGCAAGCTCCGGGATTACCGAGCGGGCTTCGTCCGGCGTCACATAGAGCTCGCGGTGATCGGTGCCGAGATGGCGGGCAACGCGTCGCGCGAAGGGTGCCTCGTCATGATCTGCTTCGCGAAAGCCGATCGAGAAGGTCTTCACGGGTGCTCGGGCGTGTTCGCGCATCAGCGCGACGACGAGGGACGAATCAATGCCGCCCGATAGAAAGGCGCCGAGCGGGACATCGGCAATCATCCGCTCGGCGACGGCCTTGCGCAGCAGGTCTTCCAGCCGATCGAGGACAGACTTCTCTTCTTCCTCGGCCGGCAGGAGGGAGCGCTCGCCCGGCGGCACGAGAAGGGGATGGCGCCACCAGATGCGGGGCTCGGGAAGCGCATCGAGAGGGGGCGACCCGTCCAGTGGCAGTTCCAGCATCCCCGCCGGCGGCAGCTTGAAGATGTTTTCATGGATGCTCCATGGCG
>RFIU01000258.1 GCA_003695555.1 Alphaproteobacteria bacterium | reverse complement strand
TCGCCGGCGCGGGTCAGCTCGCACACCACCGTTGATGTCCAGTACAACTACACGCTGGAGGACATCGGGGTGATCAAGTCGGCGACCTTCACGGTGGGTGCGATCAACCTGTTCAACAACCAGCCGCCGTTCGTGAACACCGACGGCGCCTTCGCCTCGCGGGTCCATGATCCGCGCGGCCGGTTGGTCTATGCCCGCCTGCGCTTCGGCTTCTGAGGCATAAGAGAAAAACTCTTCTCGCACCAGCCAAGCGAGAGGGGAGGGGAGAGGCGGCCTCCGGTAGCTCCGGGGGCCGCCTCCGTTTTTCATCATCCCGCATTACGACTTCGTTCGCCCTTCACCTCTCCCTTCGCTGTCTTTCGTCCTCCCTGCCGCTCTCCGGGGGCAAGGTGGATCACGGTGGAATGTCGCGGATCCTCATTCGGCGTCACACCTTGGTGGATGGCAGGCGATGGGGCGTCTGATGTGGATTTCGCCGCTCCGCTCCGTCATTCAACTTGAACGGCGGGCGGTTTTGCGCCCAAACTGACAGACAGACGGCGCGGGTGCCGCCGGCAGGTGGTTCCGGGCGGCGTACACATATTTCGTGTATCTGAGAGGCAGGAGACAGCGACAGTGGCCATCCATCTTCATGAGGGCGATCTGCCGGAAGGTATGGATTTCGGCGATTCGGTGGCGGTTGATACCGAGACGATGGGTCTGCGTCCCTATCGTGACCGGCTCTGTCTGGTGCAGCTCTCGGCCGGCGACGGCGATGCGCATCTGGTGCGCTTCATGCCGGGAGAATATCATGCGCCCAGACTGGTCGCCTTGCTGGAGGACCCCGCGGTTGTGAAGATCTTCCATTATGGCCGTTTCGATATCGCGATGCTTCGCCGCTGGTTGGGGGCCAGGACGGCGCCGGTCTGGTGTACCAAGATCGCCTCCAAACTGACCCGCACCTATACCGATCGGCACGGCCTGAAGGATCTCTGCCGCCATCTTCTCGGAATCGAGCTGTCGAAGGAGCAGCAGTCGTCCGACTGGGGCGCGCCGGTGCTTGCTCCCGAGCAGCAGGCCTATGCTGCTGCCGATGTGCTTTATCTGCATGATCTCAAGGCGCGTCTCGAGCAGCTTCTCGAACGCGAAGGGCGCAGCCAACTGGCACAGGCCGCTTTCGACTTTCTGCCTTGGCGTGCCGAGCTGGATCTGCTGGCAGGCGAAGAGGAGGATCTCTTTGCCCACTGATCGCCTGGAACCGGACAGTCTGCCGCCGTCGCAGGATCAGCCATGGCCGGTCTGCCGGACGGCCTATGACGATTTCGTTGCGATCATGCGGGTCGTCCTGCCCTTGCTGGCCGGCGCCATGGCGCTGGTGATCCTGTTGTCGCCCGTCTTTCGTCATGGCGAGCTTTCTTTTCAGATTTCCCGCGAAAAGCTCGACATCGGAGGCGATGCGGTCGAGATCATTGCGCCGCGCTACCGCGGAGTCGATGACGAAGGGCGTCCCTTTGTCCTGGCGGCAAAGCTTGCCCGTCAGGATCACCCGGATGCCCCGGAAGTGCGCCTTCAGGGGCTGACCCTGGATTTTGCCATGAAGGATGGTCGCACGGCTTCATTGTCGGCGCCGGCGGCACGCTGGCGCTCGGGCGAGGACATCGTGCTGCTTGAAGAGGGGCTGGAAGGACGCACCTCGGACGGCTATGTGTTGCGGGCGATCAGTGGAGAAGCGGATCTTGCCGCCCGTCGTCTGGATCTGCGGGGCGAAGTGACGGGACGCGGCCCCCTCGGCAGCTTCGAGGCGCACGGGGCCCGTTTCGAGATCGAGGAAAAACGGCTTGCCCTGTCGGGTCCGGTCCGGATTCATATCCGGCCGAAAGGAGAGAATGCATCGTGACCAGCACGCGCCACCTTCCGATCCGACACCTGCGGGTGGTTGCCGCTTCCTTGCGTCCGTTTCGCGCAGGGCCGATGATGGTGGTGGCGGCCCTGTTGCTCACCTGCTGGGCGGTGTTGGGCGGCAATGCCCATGCTCAGGTCGTCTCGTCTCTCAAGCAACATGACGTCGATCAGCCGATCGAGGCGGCCGCACGCACACAGGTCTTGCTCGAGAAGGAGAAACTTGCCGTGCTCGAAGGCGATGCCGAGATCCGGCAGGGCGATCTGACGCTTCGCGCCGACCGCATCCTGATCCATTACGACAAGAATGCCCCTAAGGATCGTTCGCCAGTCGAACGGGTGGAGGCGCGCGGGCATGTCCATCTGTCGAGCCCGAGCGAGAAGGTACGGGCGCAATGGGGCATTTACGACGTGCGCGGTCATCTGATCTCTCTTGGCGGCAAGGTCCGGCTCGAACGGACGGGCAATGTCCTTGAAGGCGCACGAATGGAAATCGACCTTGACGACGGCCTCATCCGCCTTGCCGGCGAGGCCGCTCCCGGCGGTGGCGAGAGCCGGGTATTCGGCCGTTTTCGCGCCCCGGTCGAGGAAAAGGGTCGGGAGAGCGAGGGCGTCGAAAAGAAAAAGAAAGAGACATCGCCTGACGGCGAAAAGGCTCCGGACCAGGTCGAAGGCGGGGAGAATCCCTCGTGAATGCAGAGGCGGTGTCCGAGACGGAAAACATTACAGAGAAGGACGGCCTGCTTAGGGCCGGCATCCCGGATGACGCGCTGGCGGCGGTGGATATCGGCAAGAGCTATGGGCAGCGCCCGGTGCTCAAGGACATCACGCTGCATGTCCGGCGCGGCGAGGTGGTCGGCCTGCTGGGGCCGAACGGGGCCGGCAAGACCACCTGCTTTTATACCCTGACCGGCATGATCGCGCCGGATGCGGGACATATCATCCTGGACGGTTGCGAGGTGACCCGACTGCCGATGTATCGTCGGGCACGACGGGGCATCGGCTATCTTCCGCAGGAAGCCTCTATCTTCCGGGGATTGAGCGTTGCCGACAATATCCGCGCGATACTTGAGATGCACGAGCCCGACCGCGTACGACGCGAGGCGCGTCTTGATGAACTGCTCGAAGAATTCTCGATCGCGAATCTGAAGGACAGCCCTGCCCTGGCGCTATCGGGCGGGGAGCGGCGACGCTGCGAGATCGCCCGGGCGCTGGCATCCGACCCCGCCTTCCTGCTGCTCGACGAACCCTTCGCCGGCATCGATCCCATCGCCATCGCCGATCTCCGGCATCTGGTGGCACATCTGAAGGATCGTGGTGTCGGCGTGCTGATCACCGACCACAATGTCCGCGAAACGCTGGATCTGATCGACCGCGCCTATATCATCTATGATGGACGCGTGCTGATGGAGGGCGACAAACAGGCGGTACTCGCGCATCCTGAAGTCCGGCGCGTTTACCTTGGAGAAGCCTTTAGCCTCTAGGCTGCGATTCATGGCGATCGGTCCAAGACTTCAATTGCGACAGAGCCAGCAGCTGGTGCTGACCCCTCAGCTCCAGCAGGCCATCAAGCTGCTTCAGATGCCCAATCTGGAGCTGGCGGCCTATCTGCGCCAGCAGGTCGAGCAGAATCCCCTCCTGGAGATGGGTGGCGAGGATCCGATGCCGGAGATCGAGGACTACGCCACTTTGTCGGAAGGCGATCCGATGGCGACCCCGGATGAAGAAGTCGGCATCCCTGCCGCCGATACCGGGATGACCGGCGAAGGGATGATTGCCGATGCGGATGCACCGCTAGATGCCGATTTCGAGGAGACGGTCTTCGACGACGCGCCGGTGGATCGGGCGGCAGGCGATGCCGTCGGCCACGTCGCCAGCACCGGGTCCGGCGGCGGCGAGCGTGCGGATCCCTGGAGTGCCTCAAGCGACCCATTCGAACGACAGAGCGAGCGGCCGCCTGATCTGCGCACCCATCTGATGGAGCAGGTCCCGCTGGTGGTCGAGGGGGCGGCCGAACGCCTGATTGCCGCCCGTCTGGTCGATCTCCTGGACGAGCGGGGATATCTGACCGCCGATCTTGACGAGCTTGCCGAAGACCTCGGCGCCGAACCCAGAATGATCGAAAAGGTGCTGGCCGGCCTCCGGACACTGGAACCGACCGGGGTCTTCGCCCGTGACCTGGCCGACTGTCTGGCGCTTCAGCTTGCCGAGCGCGACCGTCTCGATCCGGCGATGAAGGCCATGCTCGATCATCTGCCGCTGGTGGCGAAAAGGGATCTGCGGGCCCTCAAGCGCCTGTGCGGGGTGGACGAGGAAGACCTTCTGGAGATGATTCGCGAGCTGCGCACTCTCGACCCGCAGCCCGGCCTCGCCTTCATGCCGGACGAAGCGACGCCGGTCATTCCCGATGTGTTCGTCAGACGGCTGGCCGGGGGCGGATTCGGGGTCGAGCTCAATCAGGACACCCTGCCGAAGGTGCTCGTCAACCGCAGCTATTATGCCGAACTCGCTTCACGGGTGCGCGGCGGGGAAGATCGCCAGTTCCTGAGCGGCTGTCTGGCGGACGCGAACTGGCTGGTCCGCGCCCTTGATCAGCGGGCGCGCACGATCCTCAAGGTCGCGAGCACCATCGTCAAGCGGCAGGAAGGTTTCTTCCTGCGCGGGGTCGAGGCGCTGCGGCCGATGACCTTGAAGGACATCGCCGAAGAGATCGAAATGCACGAAAGCACGGTTTCGCGCGTGACATCGACCAAATACATGGCGACGCCGCGTGGCGTGGTGCCCTTCCGGGCCTTCTTCACCTCGGCGATCCAGTCCACCGGCGGCGGGGCGGAGCTTTCCTCGGCCGCGGTGCGGGCGCGAATCCGCGCCCTCGTCGACGCGGAAGATCCCCGCAAGGTTCTCTCCGATGATCGGATCGTTCAGCTGTTGAAGGAAGAGGGCATCGACATCGCCCGGCGCACTGTCGCCAAGTATCGGGAAGCGATGGGTATTCCCTCTTCCGTCGAACGCAGGCGTCTGAAGCGGATGCCGGCGTGAAGATAGAGAGGATGCGGATGCTGCCAGTCAATACCGCCCATGCCCTCCGTCAAACGCCTTGCAATGATCGGGAGGGAGAGCTAAAGACAGCCGCCGGTCATCACCGGTACGACCTCCAGTGAGGTGAAGGGGGGGTGCCCAACGCGCAGGGGCAGGGGACGAAAAGGGTTTCGGAACTTAGAACCGAAGAGTAACGCAATACGTCTTCTGTAACGGATGCGATGCGCGATGATGCGGATCCGCCATCCAGTGCCCAGCATGGGAAATCATCCGGCCATGGCTTTCATGCCTGACATGATTCTTGCCGATATGAAAAGCCGCTCGAAGCGGCAGGCGCTCGACGAACTGGCCGAGGCCGCCGCCAATGCCGCCGGTGTGGCGAAGAGCGAGGTGCTCGATGCGCTCACAGCCCGTGAGCGTCTCGGCACCACCGGTGTCGGACAGGGGGTAGCTCTGCCGCATGCCCGCCTGCCCGGCATTGACCGCCTCTACAGCGTCTTCGGACGTGCGGCTGAGGCCATCCCCTTCGACGCGGTGGACGACAAGCCAGTCGATCTCTTCTTCCTTCTCCTGGCCCCTGAAGAGGCCAGCGCCGAACACCTCAAGGCGCTTGCCCGGGTTGCCCGGCTGCTGCGCGACGCCGACATGTGCGCACGCCTACGCGGTGCCGACAGTGCGGAGGCGATCCAGGCCCTGCTCAGCCCGCGTGCCGCTGCCTGACCCCCCCAAGCGACTGTCGGTCGGGCGAACACATCCCATTGCCTCGTCGATCCTTTCCCGCTAGCTAGGAAAGCCACGCGTCACCCGTTGGCGCGCCTGGAAAACACCGCCGTCAGGCGCGAAAGATCGAGGCCGGTATGTTCGACAAGATCCTGATCGCCAATCGCGGCGAGATCGCCTGCCGCATCATCCGTACCTGTCGCCGGCTCGGCATCGCCACCGTCGCGGTCTATTCCGAGGCCGACCGGGATGCCCTGCATGTCGAGATGGCCGATGAGGCGCTCTTTATCGGCGCGGCCAGCGCGGCCGAAAGCTATCTGAGGGGCGAGCGGATCATCGAAGCGGCACGCCGGACAGGTGTGCAGGCGATCCATCCGGGGTTCGGCTTTCTGGCCGAAAACCCGGATTTCGTTCGCGCCGTGGAGGATGCCGGCATCGTCTTCATCGGCCCTTCTGCGCAGGCGATTGCGGCGATGGGCGACAAGATCGAATCCAAGCGTCTGGCCGAGAAGGCAGGGGTGAGCACCGTGCCGGGCCATATCGGCGAGATCGCCGATGCCGATCGGGCCGTGCAGATCGCCCGAGAAATCGGCTATCCGGTGATGATCAAGGCGTCGGCCGGTGGTGGTGGAAAGGGCATGCGGATCGCCCGCAGCGATGCGGAATGCCGGGAAGGTTTCGATGCCGCCCGCTCCGAGGCGCGGTCCAGTTTCGGCGACGAGCGCGTCTTCATCGAGAAATACATCGAGGAGCCGCGCCATATCGAGGTCCAGGTGCTCGGCGACAGATCGGGGCGCAT
>RFIU01000257.1 GCA_003695555.1 Alphaproteobacteria bacterium | reverse complement strand
CCAGGCCTCATCGTCTTCCGGGTGGCGAACGAGGTATTGCTCGAGCGCGGCAATCGCCTTTTCCTGTTCGCCGGCCTGACGATAGACCCAGGCCTTCTGACGCTGGGCTCGGGGATAAAGGGGATCGGAAGACGGAAGGCGATCGAGCGCGCGCAGCGCAAGCCGATGATAGCCCGCCGCGCTCAGCAGCGCACCGAGGCGCAGGTGGACATCGCTCATCCGTGGCGCCAGCCAGGCGGCAAGCCGCGCATAGACGATCGCCGGTCGCCAGGCCCGCTGACGACCGAGATCGCCGGCGGTGCGGAACAGCAGCAGCGCCACCGCCCCTTCCGGCTTCGAGGCGACGGGTTTCAACCGTTCGCCGCGTGTCAGCGAAGCGGAGATCGCCTCAAGGAAGTCATTGTTCGGATAGAGCCGCCGCATGTCGGCCAGCATTGCCTTCGCCTCTTGCGCGCGCCCTGTCCGCTGCAAGAGGGCGGCATAGGACATCACCGGCTGTAGCGAGGTCAGACCCTTGGCATAGACCAGCGCCTTGTAGGCGACCGCGGCACGTTCCACGTCGCCGAAATAGTCGAGCAGAAAGGCGCGTTCCATCTTGGCGTAGTTCATCAGGCCGAATCGGCTGTCGAGCGGCGAAAGCGCCCGCAGCGCCTCGTCGCGATGCCCCTGCCCGGCAATGATCCAGGCCTTGATGACGGGACGGATGAGCTGTTCGAAACCACGTGCCTCGAGCTGATCGAGCTGACGGCTCGCCGCTTCGGCACGACCGTTGCGAAAATCCCGCAACGCCGCGACGAGGCGGGCCAGATCTCCACCCTCGCCACTGCGGGTGAGACGCTCCTGCAAGCCCGCCGCTTCCCGCATCCGGCCGGCGATGATCAGCGAAAGGAAGGCCTGACGCAGCAGCCGGGGATTGTCGGGATCGTCGGCGAGCGCGGCCAGATAGAAGTCGGCGGCGCGTGGATCGCCCTCTCCGGCAGCCATGCCGGCAACGAGATAGGCGCGCAGCCCCTCGACCCGCGGACCGTCAGGGGCGAGCCTCACACCGCGACCAGACCCGTCCGTCCCATCGATACCGGCGCAGGCGACCAGAAACAGCGACATCAGGACAGCCGGGCAGCGTTTCGCGACATGCCCAACGAACCGGACAAGGATCGCCGGCGGTCCCTTCATGGTCGGTTTCTTTCTCTCGCTCATCCGTACTGTCGGCTCACATGTTCGGATAGTTCGGGCCACCGCCACCTTCGGGCACCACCCAGTTGATGTTCTGCGTCACGTCCTTGATATCGCAGGTCTTGCAGTGGACACAGTTCTGCGCGTTGATCTGAAGCCGTGGCTCGCCTTCGTCCTTGCCGAGAATTTCATAGACCCCGGCGGGACAGAAACGCTCTTCGGGCGCAGCATATTCCTTCCAGTTCACCCGCACCGGCACGTCCGGGTCCTTGAGCTGCAGATGGATCGGCTGATCCTCTTCGTGATTGGTGTTCGAGAGAAAGACCGAGGAAAGCTTGTCGAAGCTGATCTTTCCGTCCGGTTTGGGATATTCGATCTTCGGAAATTCCGCCGCCCTTCCGGTTGCGGCGTGGTCTTCGCGATGGCCGATGGTCCAGGGCACGAGGAAGCCGAGGCCGAGGGCATGCAGCCACATGTCGATGCCGCCATAGAGCGTGCCGCCGAGAATGCCGAACTTGTGCAGCGCGGGGCGGATGTTGCGGACCTGCCGCAGTTCCTTCCATACGAAGGACTTCTTCAGCCTTTCCGGATAGTCGGCCAGCTCGTCACCGGCCCGCCCTTCGGCAAGCGCGGCAAAGGCCGTCTCGGCCGCCAGCATGCCGGTCTTCATCGCATTGTGCGAACCCTTGATGCGCGGAACATTGACGAAACCCGCCGAGCAGCCGATCAGCGCCCCACCGGGGAACGTCAATTTCGGAATCGATTGGAACCCGCCCTCATTGATCGCCCGCGCACCATAGGCGACGCGCCGCCCGCCTTCGAGCATTTCCCAGATCGCCGGGTGCGTCTTGAAGCGCTGGAATTCGTCGAATGGCGAAAGGTGCGGATTTTCATAGTCGAGCGCGACGACGAAGCCGATCGCGATCTGATTGTTCTCCTGATGATAGATGAAGCCGCCGCCGGCGACCCCGTCGAGCGGCCAGCCCTGCGTGTGGATAACGGTGCCTTCGCGATGCTTTTCCGGCGGCACGTCCCACAGCTCCTTCAGGCCGATGCCGTAGGTCTGCGGCGCCACCCCTTCGCGCAGCGCGTAGCGCTTCATCAGCAGCTTGGACAGCGAGCCGCGCACGCCTTCGGCAAACAGGGTGTATTTCGCGCGCAGGGCGATGCCCGGCTGATAGGTCGCCTTCTGCTCGCCGCGCCGCGACAATCCCATGTCGCCGGTCGCGACTCCCGCGACGCGTCCCTTGTCATCGAACAGCACCTCGGCCGCGGCGAAGCCGGGATAGACCTCAACGCCGAGATTTTCCGCCTCACCCGCGAGCCAACGGCAGAGATTACCGAGCGAGCCCGTATAGCAGCCGCGGTTCGACATCATCGGGGGGAGCAGAAAGTGGGGAAAGGAGATTTTTCCCTTTTCCGTCAGCCACCAGTGATGATTGCTGGTGACCGGCGTCTTGAGCGGGCAATCCTCGCGCGTGCGCCAGTCGGGTATCAGCTCGTCGAGGGCCACCGGATCGACGACCGCACCGGACAGGATGTGGGCACCGACCTCGGACCCCTTCTCAATGACGCAGACGCTGATCTCGCGCCTCCCCTCGGTCGCCAGTTGCTTCAGTCGTATCGCCGCCGCCAGGCCGGCCGGGCCGGCACCGACGATGACGACGTCAAAATCCATCGCTTCGCGTTCCATGACGCCCTCGCCCCATTTGTTCGACCAATTGCCTGTCGTAACGCCGTCGAAAGCCTGCCTCGGCCTGTTCTGTTCGTGTCGATATTTTCCGCCGGCGTCCTTGTCTCCTCCCCGCGGCACCCGTGGATGCTTATGCCGCCGCACGGCACGCCGGTCAAACCCTGATCGCAGCGTGGTGCCACGGATGACAGGACACGAAGCTTCGTGCTAAGCGGGGAAAAGTGACGATCGACGTGTCGCACGCATGTGGCAGGAGGCGAACCCGGTGGAAGGAACGATGCGCGAAGGGCAGTTGCAGACAGCCCTGCGATCGCTGCTTTCCTGGTACCGACTGGCCGGTGTCGATACGCCGGTGAGCAGCATGCCGCGTGACCGTCTCGTCGAGCACATGCCGGCCACCCCATCAAGCGCAGCGACGAATCATTCCAGGGTCAAAATCGGTCCGATGGCGACCGCGCCCGTCGCCCCGTCCGGTCCCGACCCCGTCCCCGGCTCCTCATCCGGTCCTGCCGTACCCGAAGAAACTCTTCCTGCCGCTCTTCGCGATTCGGCTGCCGATGCCGAAACGATTGCCGCCGCCTGCCGGACTCTCGCCGAACTGCGGGCGGCAGTCGAAGGGTTCGACGCCTGCGCTCTCAAGCGCACCGCGCTCCATACCGTCTTTGCCGATGGAGCCGAAGACGCACCGCTGATGGCCATCGGAGAGGCGCCCGGCGCCGATGAGGACCGCATCGGTCGCCCCTTCGTCGGCGCGTCCGGCAAGCTGCTCGACCGCATGCTCGCTGAGATCGGCGTTTCGCGGGACCGAAACATCTATATCACGAATGTCTTCTTCTGGCGCCCACCGGGCAATCGCAAGCCCACACCGGTGGAAACCGCTCAGTGCCTGCCCTTTGTCCGTCGCCATATCCGGCTCAAGCGTCCGCGCATCCTGATCGCCCTCGGCGCGACGGCGGTGCAGGCCCTGCTCGGCATCGACAAGGGCATCACCCGTCTGAGGGGCAGATGGCTGACCTATCACGATGACGAGCTCGGCGAAGTCCCGCTGCTGCCCGTCTTCCACCCCGCCTATCTGCTGCGTCAACCGCAGGGAAAGGCGCAGTTCTGGCGCGACCTTCTGACCCTGCGCGACAAACTTCAGGAGGTGGAACCGTGAGGCGCGGCAAAGCCGGACATTATCTCTTGGCAGGCACGGTCGCGGCGCTCCTGCTCTCTCAGGCATGGGTCGGGGGCGCTGATGCCGGCGGCGCACCGCCCAAAGACGATGGCAGTCGGGCGAGGGCCGCCATCACGGCCTCAAAGGAAGCGATCGGGAGCGAGGGAGCCGGAGAGGAAGAGCACGTAAAAGAGGAGAGCGGCGGAAAAGCGGAGGAATCCCCGATCGCGACCCACCTGCCGGCGACGGTCACCCTGCCCCGAATCCTTTCCGATGAGGATCGCCGGCTTTATCAAGAAATCTTTGCTCTTCAGCGCAAAGGCGACTTTCGCGCCGCCGACCGTCGGATCCGTCGCCTGAAGGATCGTCTGCTGATGGGCCATGTTCTCTATCAGCGCTACATGCACCCGACAGCCTATCGTTCGCGTTATCGCGAGCTTCGAAACTGGCTGCGTCATTATGCGGACCACCCGGGAGCCGAACAGGTCTATCGGCTGGCCAAGCGCCGGGGCGGGAAACGTGCCCGGCCGCCGCGCCCTGCCCCGCGCTACCAGCGCGCCAGCCGGTCCACCGGCACCGGCGTGTCATCGAAGCCATCCACAAGGCAGGACGCCTCGCCGACCGCCGTGAAAGCTGCGCGAAGCCGCAATGACCAGCGTCGCATCAGGGCCTTCTTCGACCGTCAGAAGCGCGAGCTGAGACGCTCTCACCTGGAGCATGCCGAACGCTATCTGTGGGCCTTTCTGCGTACCGGTCTGCTGCGTGCCGACGAGCGAGCGACCGCCTTCGGTCAGCTCGTCCGCCGCCTTTTCCTTGCCGGGCACGACGACAAGGCGGCAGCCCTGACCGATATCGCCTTCGATGACCTGCCGGCTGCTGGAAGCGCGATTGCGCAAGCCGCCTGGTTCGGTGGCCTTGCAAGCTGGCGACTGAAACGCTGGAACGAGGCATACGAACGCTTCTCGTCTCTTGCTCGCATCGAAGGCGTGGAGCGGAATCTGGCAAGCGCCGCCGCCTTCTGGGCTGCACGGGCCGCCTGGCGGGGAGGACGACCCGAGATCGCCGACGCCCATCTGATGGAAGCGGTCGAGGCGCGTGAATCCTTCTATGGTCTGATCGCCGCGCGTCTGTTCGGACGGCCACTGGATTTCGACTGGCGCCCACCCGAACTGACCGCCGAGGGCCTGGCACACCTGCTCGACCGTCCTGCGGTGAGACGGATTCTGGCGCTCAGCGAGATCGGCGACACCCACCGCGCCGATGAGGAAATGCGGCTGCTGCTCGGACGCAGCGGCGACCGCGACTGGCCGGCCCTTGCCGCTCTTGCGGCCCGCCTGCAACTGCCAGCCAGCCAGATCGGTCTTACCCGCCTGCTCTCTGATGAACGGGTGACCGCGGCGATGCGCTATCCGCTTCCCGACTGGCGGCCGGACGGCGGTTTCAAGCTCGACCGGGCGCTGCTCTTCGCCTTCATGCGCCAGGAATCAAAGTTCCGCACCCGGGCACGTTCCCGGGTGGGGGCTTCGGGACTGATGCAGGTGATGCCGGCGACCGCCAGCTTCGTCACCGGCGACCGCTCGCTGCGCTGGCGTCGCAGCCGGCTCTATGAGCCTCGCTTCAACATGGCGGTGGGACAGCGCTATCTGCTTCACCTGCTCGATCAGCAACTGGTGGAAGGCAATCTGCTGATGCTCGCCGCCGCCTACAATGCGGGGCCGGGCAATCTTCAGCGATGGCTCAGGAAAGTGCGCTATGATCACGACCCCCTGCTGTTCATCGAGGCGATCCCGCTTGCCGAGACCCGCGATTATGTCGAACGGGTGCTGGCGAACTTCTGGCTCTATCGCCTTCAGCTCGGCCAGCCGACTCCCTCCCTTGACGCCATTGCCGCCGGCGCCTGGCCGGTCTATGAACCGCTCGACGAGCGCACCCCCCTTGCCAGTCTGGCGGCGCGCCGCACGCAGGAAAACGAATTGGAGGCCGATGATGCCTCCACCGCCAGCAGGAGTGTCCTCGATGCCCGGAATCGATGAAAGTCGGCGTTTCGTCCCCTTGGGGATCGCTGTGCTGACGGTATCGGACAGCCGCACGCTCGAAGACGACCGTTCCGGCGCCGTACTCGTGGATCGCATCACAACAGCCGGTCATCGTCTGGCAGACCGGCGGATCGTGCCGGATGACGAAACCGCGATCGCCGCCGCCCTGAGCGAATGGATCGCGGATTCCGAAATCGCGGTCATCCTTTCGACCGGCGGCACGGGACTGACCGGACGCGACATCACCCCGGAAGTCTTTCATCGCTTCTATGACAAGGAAATCCCGGGATTCGGCGAGCTTTTCCGGATGATCAGCTACGAGATCATCGGCACTTCGACGATCCAGTCGCGCGCCACCGGCGGCCTGGCGCGCGGCACCCTTCTCTTCGCGCTGCCCGGCAGTCCAAGTGCCTGTCGCGACGCTTGGGACCGGATTCTGGCCGACCAGCTCGACTACCGCTTTCGCCCCTGCAACTTCGTCGAGCTGATGCCCCGCTTCCGGGAAGGCGCGCCTGCCTGATCTTCTGCTTTCCCCCGGCGTTTTCTTCGTCAGAGATCGGGATGACCCTTCATTCCGCTTCGCTCTCGCGCTTGAGGGTATAGAGAAGCGAACTTTCGATGCGCATCAGGGCATCCGCCTCGGCGGCGCCGTCCTGCGCGAATTCCGCTGCATGGGTGCGAAAGAGCTGACGGAAATAATCGATCAGGCGTTCCGCCCGCTCGTGAAACAGCGGCATCTGCTCATGCGGATCCAGCCTGAGCAGCAGACATTCCCGGCGGTGAAGCTCGGCCAGTTCGACAAGCAGCGGACGGGCCATGGCGATCAATGCTTCGGCAAATCGTGCCAGACGATCGCCGGGAGCCAGCGTCTCATCACGCAGCATCGCAGCCGCCCCGGCGCAATCCGCGACGTCCTCCAGGCCTGCGATCATCTCTCCCGTTGCCTGATCCAACAGGTCGCAGAGCGCATCCGGATTTCCCAGCACACCCGGCCCCGGCACCACCCGGCCATCACCTTGCGAATGTTTCGGGCCGGCCATCTTGCTGACCCTCCTTTTCATCACCGCCGCAAGCGTTCAACGCTTTCCTCACAATGGGCAAAAGCCGTCGTTCCGGCAAGCCCGCGCATGCATTCCTGAGCGCATCGCCGCTCGCATCACCGCCCCGGCCGCTCTTCGCTTTCCGCCTCTCGTTGCAGAGAGGACAGATCGAGCGGCAGGATCTTGAAGCGTTCAGCGGCAAAAAGCGCTGTCTGATCGGCATAATGAAGCGATTGCGGTCGCGAGGTGGCGGCACCGAACTGATGGACGGTGCGCAAGGGACGCATTCTTCCCTTCTCATCCCAATCGACCACCATGATATAGCTGTCGCCGGCGATCGCCGTCAGCCGCCCGTCGCCCCCGAGATGGTCCCCGCCATAGAT
>RFIU01000256.1 GCA_003695555.1 Alphaproteobacteria bacterium | reverse complement strand
TTTCGATCCTGCCGCCGCTCTCGCCGGAAGAGGCGCTCGAGGTTTCGCTCGTTCACTCGGTGGCCGGCCTGATCGCCGACGGCCGCCTGGCAGCCCGCCGGCCGTTCCGCAATCCGCATCATTCGGCCTCGATGCCGGCGCTCGTCGGCGGCGGTGCGCGGGCGAAACCGGGCGAAGTGTCGCTGGCGCATCGCGGCGTGCTGTTTCTCGACGAGCTGCCGGAATTCTCGCGCGCGGCGCTGGAGGCGCTGCGCCAGCCGCTCGAAAGCGGCGAGGCGGTGGTGGCGCGCGCGGCCGCCCATGTCGCCTATCCGGCGCGCTTTCAGCTCGTCGCGGCGATGAACCCCTGTCGCTGCGGCCATCTCGCCGATCCCGCGCGGGCCTGCTCACGCGCGCCGCGCTGCGCGATCGACTATCAGGCGCGCATTTCCGGCCCGCTGCTCGACCGCATCGATCTGCATGTCGAGGTGCCGGAGGTTCCCGCTCGCGATCTGATGGCGCCGGCCACGGGCGAAGCCTCCGCTTCGGTTGCCGCGCGGGTCGCGGCGGCGCGACGCCTGGCCTGGCAACGTGCCCGTCATTGCTCCATCGCGGCGCGAACCAATGCCGAGCTGTCCGGCAAGCCGCTCGAAGCACTCGCCGCGCCGGACGAGGCCGGCCGCGCCCTCCTGATGCAGGCGATGGAACGAATGAAGCTGTCGGCGCGCGGCTATCACCGTGTGCTCAGGGTGGCACGCTCGATCGCCGATCTGCGCGGCGGCGAAACGGTTTCGCGTGCCGACATCGCCGAAGCACTGGCCTATCGCGGTTCGGCGGAGGGTTGAATGCTCTCCTGCGTCCTTGTCCGGGATCGGCTTGCGCCTCTCTTCCTTTGACTTCATGGGCGAAGAACGGGATGTTCGAGCCCAACCAGTGACAGGCAGGCGACGAAAGAAACGGGTGAATGGGAGAGACGGGCCGCGAAGACCATCCACACGGGGCGTGTGAAGCGGGCGGGCGACGTACCCTTCACCGCCTGCTTGCTCCCCTCGTCATCTATGGCGACCGACGGGTACTTTCCTTCCTCTTCTTCGGCTTTGCGAGCGGCCTTCCGATCGGCCTCATCGGCGAGACCTGGCGCATCCGCCTGACCGATGCCGGTGTCGATCTCGGCCTCATCGGTCTGACCTCGCTGATCGGCGCTGCCTATGCCACCAAGTTCGTCTGGGCGCCACTGATGGACCATCTGGCACCGCCATTCGGCTTCGCCCGGCTCGGCCGGCGACGCGGATGGATGGCGCTGCTGCTCGCTGCGATGCTGGTACTGGCGATTCCCTTCGCGCTCATCGATCCGGCACAGATGCTGAGCGTTTCCGTCCTCATCGCCATCCTTATCGCCTTTCTTTCCGCCACCTTCGACATCGTCGTCGATGCCTATCGGATCGAACGGCTCGGCGCCCGCCGGCTGGCCGCCGGCACCGCCGTGCACAGCGGCGCCTGGTACCTCGGGGCGAAATTTGCAGGAGGTTTCCTCGTCCTCTATCTCGCTCATCGATTCGGCTGGCCGGCGGCCTATCTGGTCGCCGGCGCAACCCTTGCCCTCGGCCTCGCCGCAACCCTCATGAGCGGCGAACCGGCCGCGCCCGAGGGCACCATCGTTCCGCCTGTCTCCTGGCACGATTTCCTCAAGCGCGTGATCCTCGCGCCCTTCGCCGATCTCTGGCAGCGCTTCGGACCGGCGCTCGTCGGGCTGTTCGCCTTCGTCGTCTTCTTCAAGTTCCAGGATGCCTTCGCCGGCGCGCTTTCGGGCCCCTTCGTGCGCGCCATCGGCTATCAGAAGGACACCATCGCCTGGGTCTACAAGGGCTTCGGGCTGGCCGCTGTCTTCCTTGGCATGTTCACCGCCGGCGCGATCATGGCACGGGTCCGGCTGGGCCCGGCGCTGTGGCTCGCCGCGGGATTGCAGATCGTCTCCAATCTCGGCTTTTCCTGGCTGGCGCTCACCGGCGATGCACTGAGCCTGGAATATGCCGCCCTTGCCCCCCTCGGGACGCTTCCGGAAATCCTCGTCCACTGGCGTATCGACGGGGCGGTGGCGGCGCTCGCCGCGGTCACCGGCTTCGAGAATTTCGCCAGCGGTCTCGGCAATACGCTGTTCGTCGTCTTCCTCTCGCGCCTCGTCCATATCGAACACACGGCCAGCCAGTATGCGGTACTTTCGTCCGCCGCCCTGACGGCCCGGACCTTCCTGGCCGCGCCCGCCGGCTATCTGGCCGAGGCGACCGGCTGGCCGGTCTTCTTCGCGCTTTCCGCTCTCGCCGGCCTGCCGGGGCTCGCACTGCTCTGGTGGGCGAGCGTACGGCTGCCCGCCACCCTCGACGCGACGCACCGGGCGCGGGGATGACAAGGGGCTTGTCTCGAACCGCGCCCTGGGTCATGCTGGACCGGCCTCGGGGAGAAGAGCAGGGCTTTGCGGGAAGGACCCGAACCGTCATCAAGGCGTCATCAAGCGGGGGCATCAGGCGGGACATGGATTATTCCGGAAAAGAACAGGTGATCGCTGCCCAGACACTGGCCGCGGCCGAGTATTATGCCCGCTCCGGCCCGCTGGAAGTGCGCTGCGCGCGCGAGGAATCGGAAATCCGCGCCGCCCAGCGGCTGCGCTACCGGATCTTCTACGAAGAGATGTCGGCAAAACCGACACCCTTCATGGTCCGCGAGAAACGCGATTTCGATCGCTATGATCCATTCTGCGACCATCTGCTGGTGATCGACCATGAACGGCCGGCCGAAGAGCGGGTGGTCGGCACCTACCGGCTGCTGCGTCAGGAGGTGGCCGAAGCTCACGACGGCTTCTATTCGGCTGGCGAATACGATCTTTCGCCGCTGACGGGCTCGGCATTTCGCGACCATATGGGCGGCAAGCGGCAGCTGCTCGAGCTCGGCCGTTCATGCGTCCACCCCGAATACCGCAACAATCTTACCATCTCGCTGCTCTGGAAGGGCATCGCCGGCTATCTCGCCGAACACCGCATTGCCTACATGTTCGGCTGCGCGAGCCTGCCCGGCACCGACCCGCAGGCGCATCGCGAAGCGCTCGCCTATCTCTATCACGAGCACCGCTGCCCCGATGCCTTTCTGGTCCGCGCCCTGCCGGAGCGTCATGTGCCGATGGACGTGCTCAAGCCGGGCGAATACGACGTCCGCGCCGCGCGCCGCCAATTGCCGCCGCTGATCAAGGGCTATCTCAGGCTTGGTTGCTTCATCGGTGACGGGGCGGTGGTGGACGAACAATTCGGCACCACCGACGTCTTCATCCTGCTGCCGGTCGAACAGGTCTCGCGGCGCTACTCGCAGCGATTCGGCGTGCCGAATTCCGCCACCAATGACGGAACGGCGGCAACGCCAAACCCGGACGCCGAGAGCGGCAAGCGCCGCCTCGCCGGTTCCTGAGCGGGCCCCGCCTCGCGTTTTCGGGCGCCCCTTGGCGGGAATGCCCATGATCGGCTAACACCGAAAACGACTGAAGCGACACCTGACCCGTCA
>RFIU01000255.1 GCA_003695555.1 Alphaproteobacteria bacterium | reverse complement strand
AGATGCCTTCCGGACGCCCCTGCCCTTGTCCGAAGTTCAGGCACAGCGGAATGCGCCAGCCCGCATCGGGCGGGACGACCGCAGAGGAAGAAGGCGTGAAGGGACGGAAACGGGATTGCGCGACTCGCACCGGGAATTCCCTGCTGTCATCGCCGGCGGGTACGCAACGACCGCTGATCTCGAGCAGCGGAACGCCCGTTAGATGAACGAAGTCGGCAAGGCTTCCGGCGATCTCCGGATCGCCGGTGACCGTCGCCAGCGCATCACCGAGGGTCGCGGTGTCGATATTGCTTCCGGCGTGAGAGGCAAGCAGGTGATGCCACACCCTTCGCCAGACATCGCGCTTCGAAAATCGCTCGATCATGGCGATCACCGAGGCGCCCTTGTCATAGAGCGGGGGATCGAAAACGGTGAGAATGTCGTCGGTGGTAACAATCCTTCGGTGGAGAGGCCGGGCGCGCTCGCCGACATCGAACTCCATCGCACGCAGGGCCCGCAGACCCGCTTTCAGATCGACGAGCCCGTCATCCCCGGTCAAGCGGCGCAGCTCATGATCAGCCACCCAGCGCCCGAAGGATTCGCTGAACCAGAGATCGGACCACCAGGCAGGGGTGACCAGATTGCCGATCCATTGATGGGCAAGCTGATGGATCAGCCAGTGAACCGCACGGTAGTGTCTCGGGTCGGCGGCCAGCCATTCGCGCCAGCGCCGCGAACCCGGGGGGTGGACAAGCGGGTCCGGCGCGTCTGCAAAGGCGGCTACCAGCGACTCGCGCAGCATGACGGCACCCGCATTCTCCATCCCCAGCGGGGCGAAATCCGGCACCGCCAGCAGGTCCAGCTTGGCGAACGGATAGGGGTGGCGGAAGAAGCCCTCGAGATCGCCAAGCAGGATGCGGGCATTGCCCAGCAGCCGGGAAAGCGCGCGACGATCGGCATCTCCGGAAACCCCGAAAGCGCGCATTGGCGGACGGCGTTGCATGGCGTTCGTCTCTCCGACCTCCACCAGCGGGCCGACGGCGAGCGCCACCAGATAGGTCGGCAGCGGACGACTCGGCTGAAATTTCCAGGTGCGCCAGCCGTCGCGTCCCCGCTCCAGCCCTGCAAGCGGCGCATTGGAGATCACCCGGTTGCCCGGCGGCGTGCGGACGCTGATCTCGAAGGGCGTCTTGAAATTCGGCTGATCGAAGGCGGGAAAGACGCTGCGCGCTGCGATCGGCTGCATCTGTGAAAAGACATGGCTGCGCCCCGCCCGGCGGACGCGGAAGAGACCCTCACCGCTCTTCGAGATGCGCCCCTCATAGCGCAGATGCAACAGTGCTTCGCCCCGGGCCAAGGTCTCACCGAGCAGCAGTCGCGCCAGTCCGCGCTCGCCGAGCGTCTTCCAGCGTGCCCGTACATGACGCCCTCGCGCATCGGTCGCCATCGCCGAGCGGATCTTCAGTCCACGGCCATGCAGCCAGATCGCGCGCCGCGCCTGGGCCAGATGGATGCGGATCGAAGCCTCGCCGAAAAAATGGTCGCTCGTCGGGTCGATGGTCAGCGTGATGCGATAGGCAAGCGGACGTACGTTTTCTTCAAGACGCCCGGCCTGCGCCGAGATTTCGCGCGCCTCGCGCCACTCGCTCCACAGGCGGATTCCTTGTCCGAGCAGAAGAAAACCCGTGACGACCAGCACGGCAACAAGAAGGATCGATCCGTAACGCCTCACCAGCGGTCCCTCGCCCCTGCGATCGCACCCCTCGGCCAAGCCTTGCCAGAATACCACGGGAAGGCAAGAGAGATGCGACCAGTCGCCGGTTCACGGCGACGGCTGAGGAAAGGAATCGCAAACCCTGCCAGTAGCCAGAGGATTCAAAGGGCGGACCGGCACCATGCAGCGCGCCTTGTCATCCAAGGCCGTTGGTCATGGAGGATGATGGTGTCACGCCGTTATTCGCCGGACGGCGACTCAGGCAGCGGCGGCGGATTGCTCGTATTGGCGCGCAGGAAGGCGATCAGATCGGCACGGTCCTTCGCCTTGCGGATTCCGGCAAAGGCCATCTTGTTGCCGGGGATCGTCGCCCTCGGATCGGCGATCCAGTGATCGAGCAGCTCATAGGTCCAGGTGCCACCGTGATTCTTGACGGCGTCGGAGTAGGAGAAGTCGTCGCGGTGTGCGACCGGCGCGCCGACGATGTCGTGCAGATTGGGCCCGATTCGATTGCCGGCGCCCGCATCGATCGTGTGGCAGGCACCGCACTTGCGGAAAACCTTGGCGCCCTTCTCGGCCGAGGCGTTTGCCAGCAGCTCGGCGAGCGACGGGCCCTTGGCGGCGGCTTCGGCGGCGGCCCCCTTCTGATCAGCGCCGGTTTCGGCCACTGCGACCCGATAGGCGGGCTCTTCGGGTTCTTGCGCCTCGATGGTCTCTTCCGCGAACCAGGCACCGAGCTTGACCACCAGCAGCGAAATGATGAAGCCGGCGGCGATCTTGTTGGCGGTCATGATGTCCACGGGGCGCGCTCCCTTGTTCGAGATGCCTTTCGCAATCGGCGCGCAAAATAGCCGCCCACATGCCCCGAATGCAAGAGGCTCGATCGCGACCATCACGACGGATTCGGATGGAAAAAAACCGGCCGCCCTCATCAGAAGGGCGACCGGTTCTCCGATCGGTGAGGCGGAGCCCTCAGGGCCGCGCGGCGAAATAGCCGCTCGCCTCGGCGCGCTTCGCCTGTGCCAGGGCGGCGCACAGCTCGATGCGTTCGATGGTCTGCGCCAGCTCGCGCGGACCACCTTCGAGATGGGCGACCTTGTCGGCGAAGAAGGCCTTCACCTCGTCAGCACGCGCCTTCGAGCAGAAGCCTGCGGCGACATTCGTCACCGCCCCCTGCCGCCAGGTCGGAATGCGCTGAACGAAGGCATCGAGATGATCCTGCACCCAGGCCCAGATCGCCGCGCGCTGTTCGTCGCGACCGGATTGGACGAAAGCGACCAACGTCGCCTCATTGTCGCGCAGGCGCGGGTCGAGGATGAGCGCGCGCATCTTCTCGCCGAGCGCCGGATCGGGAGAGGCGGCAAGGGCGGCGAGCGCCATCTGCCGGAAGAAGGCATCGCGAGAGGCGAGCGCCTTGTCGAGCAGTCGCTCGGCGAAGTCACCATCCCCATCGGCTACCGCCACCCGCAGAGCGAGCCCGATAAGTCCGGGGTCGAGACGGGTCGGATCCGGTCGGCCGCCCTCGACGAAGTCGGCAGCAGCAGCCGCCAGCTGCCGGCGCAGATCCGCATCCTTGACAGTCGTTGCCATGATGCCGATGACCGAGGGACGCAACAGCCGGTCGTCAAGTTTTTCGCCCCGCTTCGCGGCAATGCCGAGGCGCGCCGCATGCGGACCGTATAGCGCCCGCACGAAATCACGAAAGCCGGCCTTCGCCGTTTCGCCTTCGAGCAGATGATCGCGGATCGTCCCGAGATCGGCCATCGGCCCGGTGATCACTTCGCGATCATCGGATGCGACCATCCGGCGGAAGGCATCGGCGAGCGTGGCGGTGGCGAGGTCGCCCGAACGGTAGGCGGCCGAAAGAGAGCCCATCATCGCCTGCTGCTCACGCCCGTCCAGTGCCGCTAGATGCGCAAAGAGGCGCTGCCAACCCTCGGCGTCGAGGGCGAAGCGGTAATAGCCGGACCCTTGCGCATTGGGGATCATCCAGGCCGGACAGCTCTTCGCCGGCAGATCGATGCTCGCCTCGGGCTCGCCGAACAGGGTGCACAGCCGCGTGCGCCCCTGGTCGCTGCCGAAGGCGATGCAGACCGGGATCTGCCACAGGCCTGTCCGCGGCGCGCGCGAGCCGAGCGGCAGATAGCGACGCTGCGCGAGCGCAACACGCGGGGTCGACGGATCGGAACAGTCGGTGCGGGCGCTGACCAGCGGCACGCCAGGCTGAAAGAGGAATGTCTTGAAGGCTTCCTTGACTTCCGGCCGGCCCGACCCTTCGTTCAAGGAATCGAGGAAGTCGTAGACGTCGGCGACCGAATGGGCGAAGCGCTTCAGGTGCGTTTGAACGCCATGGCGGAAGTTCTCTTCGCCGAGCCAGGCCTCGAACATCGCCAGTACGGCGCCGCCCTTCTGATAGGTGATGCCGTCGAAGGCGGTTGCGATGTCATGATTCGATTCGATCGGCTGGCGAATTTGCCGGGCGGTGGCCAGCGCGTCCGCGCCCATCACCCTGAGCGCACCGCGGAAGGTAGCGTTCTCGAAACCCTCTCCCGGAAAGGCGAGCGCCGTCGCCTTGTTGCCCATCCAGGTGGCGAAGGATTCGTTCAGCCAGATGTCGTCCCACCATTTCGGCGTCACGAGATCGCCGAACCACTGATGGGCAAGCTCATGAGCGGTCACCGACTTGAAGGCGCGCTTGCGCTGAACCGGTGTCGTCTCGTCGAGCAGCAGCAGTTCCTCGCGAAAGGTGATCGCGCCGACATTCTCCATCGCGCCGGCAGCAAAATCGGGCACCGCGATGATGTCGAGCTTGGCATAAGGATAGGCGATGCCGAAATACTTCTCTTCCACCTCGACGATCCGCCCGGTATTGGCGAGCGCATAAGCCAGCCGCTTGCCCTTGCCGCGGGTCGCCACCCCGCGCAGCGGGATCGGGCGATCGCGTACCGCATTCGGCGGAATTGCCGGACCTTCGACGACATCAAGCGGACCGACCGCGAAGGCGATCAGATAGGTCGGCAGCGGCTTGGTGCGGGCGAAACGGTGGAGAACCCAGCCGTCACCCGCATCCTCGCGCGCGGTTTCGGGCGTGTTGGTGATCACCTTGTCGCCCTTGCGGGCCTTGACGGTGATCGCGAACGGCACCTTGAAGAAGGGTTCGTCGAAGCCCGGGAAGGCGAGCCGCGCCGAGGTCGCCTCGAACTGCGTGAAGGCATAGGCCTCGCCGCCGTCAACGACCTTGTAGAGCCCTTCGAGCGCCCCGTTGAAGGGCGCCGAATAACGGATGACGAGACGTCCCGCCCCCTTCGCCGGCATCTCATCCAGGGTAATCTTGGCGACACCCGTCGGATGAACTTCCTGATAGTGCCCGGCGATCGTCCGCCCGCCCTGTTCCAGGCGGACATCCTTCACATCAAGATTGCGGCCGTGCAGCCAGATCACCTTCGCGGGACGGCCGAAGGCGAGGTCGATCGCGACCGTGCCGGAAAACCGCTCGGCGCGCGGGTCGATGGTCAGGTCAAGGACATAGCCGGTGGGGTGGTTGATCCGCGCGAGCTGTCCGGTCGGGATCGCCTCGCCGCCCGCCGACGTTTCGGCGGAGGAAGCCGTTGTCTGTTCGCCCTGTTTGTGCGGTTCGCCGCCATTTCCGCAAGCCGCAACCAGCAGCAGCGCCAAGAGTCCGATACCGGTGCGCCATGACGCGCGGGTCCAGCCCCCCTCCGTTGATCCTTTTTCGAAATCCATCCGCATCTTCCTGCCCATCCTTCCTGTCTCCTCGCTGCAGCGGCACCCTGTTTCGCGCTCGCCCGCCCTCGTGTCGTTCCTTGTGCGGGATCCCCCGCGAATCCTTTCACGCCTTGCGGCCCTCTTCTACCAGCCAACGGCGGATCAGATGGTGGGCGATCGCCATCGGCGGCGGGGCGAAGGCCTGCTTGTCGCCTCCTTCTAGCGCTCGCGCCGCCTCGGCGCAGCTGAACCATCGTGCAGCCTCGAGCTCGGCGCCGTCGATCCGGACCGGACCGGCTGCGACGGGCGCGAAAAAGCCGATCATCAGCGATGACGGGAACGGCCACGCCTGACTTGCGACATAGCGCGGCCGGCCGGCGAGCACCAGTCCCGTCTCTTCGGCGATTTCCCGCGCCACCGCCGCCTCAAGGGTTTCGCCCGGCGAGACGAAGCCGGCAAGCGCGGAAAACATGCCGGGCGGGAAATGCGGCTGGCGGGCGAGCAGAATGCGGTGATCCTGGATGGGAAGCATGATGACGACCGGATCGGTGCGCGGAAAATGCTCAGTGCCGCACGCCCGACAGCGCCGGATCCAGCCGGCGCGCGCCGGCGTGCTCGGCTGAGCGCATCTGGCGCAGAAGCGATGCGCGAGATGCCAGTTGGTCAGCGCCAGCGCCAGCGCGAGATCGCCACTGTCATGATCGACCGGCCGTCCGCCGGACCCGGGCCAGAGCGCCAGCGCGAAGGCGCGGGCATCGCGCCAGATCCGCCTGCCGTTCGCGGTGCCGGTTCTTGCCTTCACGACATCATCGATGGCGCGGCGCGCCCAATGGTCGCGCCCCTTGTCGTCGCGACCGAGGAAGACCTCGATCGCCTCGCCGGGAAGGCAGGCATGCGCCTCCTCGCGGGAGAACCTGACGATCGTCACAACGCCATCCGCTTCTTGCGTCAGCACCCGTCCCTTCGCATCGAGCAGCAGGAAACGCGACGTGTCCCCCGGCCCTTCCCGTGCCGCGACGAGCAGAAGCTGCTCGCGCCGGTCGAGACGGCTCGCCATGAAGGCCATCGTCGGGTCGTCCCGGTATGGAATCGTGTCCCTGTTCATCGCCGGCAGGCTGCCATGACAAAGCCTGTGCGCCAAGGGGTCCAACGGGACCAACCTGCAGCGCAATCGCGACGACGGCCGCCATTTCGCTTGCCAAGCGGCACGCCAGACCCCATATAGCCGCGCGGAAGGACGGTGCGGACGGGCCGCTTCGCCAACCCGGTCAGGTCCGGAAGGAAGCAGCCGTAACGAATGCGGTCCGGGTCGCGCCGGCCTTCCGCCCGCCACCTGCTCCCCGGCTCCACCATCCGACTTTTCCTCGCCCGCCACGCGGCCTTGCGGCGGCGCCGGCACGTCCCTACACTTCGCGGGGATCAGGGACGCTGCGGGTCGGCCCGAACGACAGGCGGATTTCGGACATGAGCGAAAGCGAAAAGGGCGGCTACCGGGTTCTCGCGCGCAAGTACCGGCCGCAGAAGTTCTCCGAGCTCGTCGGGCAGGAGGCGATGGTCCGCACCCTTGCCAATGCCTTCAAGCACGACCGGCTGGCACACGCTTATCTGCTCACCGGCGTGCGCGGTGTCGGCAAGACGACGACGGCGCGCCTCATCGCCCGGGCGCTGAACTGTGTCGGGCCGGACGGCCGGGGCGGGCCGACGATCGACCCGTGCGGCGTCTGCGAACCCTGCCGGGCGATCGCCGAATCGCGCCATGTCGATGTGATCGAGATGGATGCGGCTTCGCGCACCGGTGTCGATGACATCCGCGAGATCATCGATTCGGTCGCCTATGCGCCGGCGGCGGCGCGCTACAAGGTCTATATCATCGACGAAGTGCACATGCTCTCACGCTCGGCCTTCAACGCGCTGCTCAAGACGCTCGAAGAACCGCCCGCCCACGTCAAGTTCATCTTCGCCACCACCGAGGTCCGCAAGCTGCCGGTCACCGTGCTGTCGCGCTGCCAGCGCTTCGACCTGCCGCGGATCGGTGCGAGCGCACTCATCGCGCATCTTGAACGCATCTGTCAGGCCGAAGGGGTGAGCGCAGAGCCCGGCGCACTTGCCGCGATCGCGCGGGCGGCCGAAGGCTCGGTGCGCGACGCCCTCTCGCTGCTCGATCAGGCGATCGCCCATGGCGGCGGCGAGACGGTCGCGCAGGAGACGGTGCGCGCGATGCTCGGCCTTGCCGACCGCGTTGCGGTGCTCGATATGCTGCGCGCCGCTCTGGCCGGAAAGGCGGCCGAGGCGCTCGAAGCCCTCGACCGCCAGCATGTGCTCGGCGCCGATCCGGCGGTGATCTTCGCCGACCTTCTCGACCACGTCCATTGGCTGACCCGCATCAAGCTCGCTCCCGAGGCGGCCGCCGACCCGCTGCGCGGCGAGGCCGAACGAACCGCGGCAGGCGAGATGGCCTCACGGCTCGAGATCGGCGAGCTCAGCCGTGCCTGGCAATTGCTGCTCAAGGGCGCAGAGGAGATCCGACACGCGCCATCACCGATACAGGCGGCGCAGATGGCGATCGTCCGGCTCGCCTATGCGGCACGGCTTCCCGATCCGGCCGAGGCGCTCGCCATGCTCGAACGCAATGCCGCACGGAACACGCGCACCGGCGATGATGCCGCCGCCCGGAGCGATACCGCAGCCAGTCCCGCGCCAGCCCCATCACCGGTCGGTGATGGCATGGCGGCCGAACCATCACAGGACGCTCGGGCGAATGCGGCAAGACGCGCATCCGAAGAGGCGGGGCCGCCCGAAGGGCCGACCAGCTACGGCACTCTCGCCCTTGCCGCGCAGCCGGCGAATGACGGCGAACAGGCGGACGGGTACGAGCCCGTACCGGCCGATTTTCCCGGCCTCGTGCAGCTCTTTCATCGCCGACGCATGCCGGTGCTCGCGACCCACTTGAAGGACCACGTGCGGCTGGTCGATTATGCGCCGGGCCGGCTGGTCATCAACCCCGACGAACGGCTGAGAGCGACCTTCGCCGGCGAGGTACGCCGCTGTCTTGAAAGCTGGACGGGACGACGCTGGCAGGTGGCATTCTCGGACACGCCCGGCGCCCGGCCGCTGCGCGAACAGGAACAGCGCGCCGCCGAGGCACGGCTTGAGGCCGGCCGCCGCCACCCTGTGGT
>RFIU01000254.1 GCA_003695555.1 Alphaproteobacteria bacterium | reverse complement strand
TCCTCGACCTGCGCCTGCGTCCCGAACGGCACAATGCGGTGAACGTACTGCTGCTGCTCGATGTCGGCGGCTCGATGGACGATCATGTCCGGGTGACGGAAGAGCTGTTTTCGGCCGCGCGGGCCGAATTCAAGCACCTTGAATTCTTCTATTTCCACAACTGCGTCTATGAGAGCGTCTGGAAGGACAATACCCGTCGCCATGCCGAACGGATCCCGACATGGGATCTGCTGCACCGCTATCCCGCCCACTACAAGCTGATCTTCGTCGGCGATGCCTCGATGAGCCCCTATGAGATCGCCTATCCCGGCGGTTCGGTCGAACATTGGAACGAGGAACCGGGAGAGGTGTGGCTGCGGCGCATGCTCGGCGTCTATGCGAAGGCCGTCTGGCTCAATCCGGTCCCAGAACGACATTGGGAATACGGCCAGTCGATTCAGATGATCCGCGAGATCATGGAAGGGCGCATGTTTCCTCTGACCCTGGAAGGCATCGACCGGGCCATGCGCGCGCTGATGTAGGCGAAGGCGCGCCCCTAACGCACTTCCGGATGGTGATAAAGGCAGCAGGCATCGGGCAGCGCCCCATGGTCGAGCGAAATGCGCGCCGCCGTCAGAAATGCCGAACGGTCGGTGAAACGCAGCCACTGGGTCTCGCCATCAAGGCGCAGAAACACACAGCTCATTTGACGAACCGGCGACCAGTCGGCGCTCGCTGAGGCGTTCCTCACCTGAAAGGAAAGGAGGATTTTGCGAAGGCCGAAGCGGCGCGCTGCGACCATCACTTTGAGCATGTCATCGGTCGGTGGCGGACGATAGCGCATCACCCGCGGCAGATCGGGATCATAGTTCGGGAAGATCAGGCGGATCGCCTCGTCTCGGGTGATCGGGCGATCCAACAGTCGGCCGGAAAGTATGCGATGATCCGGATACTGTTCGGCCAGCACCAGCCGAACTGCGGCGGTACAGAAGTCCGACTCGCGCCAACCATCATGGGCCTGCTGGAAAAGCCAGAACATCCCCGCCGCCACCAGCCCCGCCATCAGAAAGAAGGCCAGGTCGTTGCGCCGCTCGCGCGAGCGTTGCCTGTGCACCTCCGGCGCACTCGGAACTCCGATCTTTCGCGCTGCCCCCATCGTGCCCCCCGGACCCCTCTTGCGGCACCACCTCGATGATTCCTATAGAAAGTGTATCACGGCCTGCTCATCAGGGCAAAAGGGGTAAGACACCCCAAGGCCACGGGCCTTTATCCATGGGCGACGATGCGAAGCGGCGGATCCTCGCCGTCAGCGTCCGTCTTCCCGCTGCCGCCGACACGGCGATCTGCCGGGAAACGGACTTCGGCGCGGGTTCCTTCGCCCTTGCGCGATGTCAGGACAAAACGGCCCCCATGCAATTCGGCGAAGGTGCGCACCAGCGCAAGTCCGAGGCCGGTTCCCTCGTGATTGCGCGACATGACGGACTGAACCTGCCCGAACGGCTCCAGAGCAAGCGCGATTTCCTTTTCATCCATGCCGTGCCCGTTGTCGATGACCGCGATGATGGGTTCGCCTTCATCAGACAGGCCCGTTTCGACCCGGATCCGACCACCCGTCGGGGTGAACTTCGTCGCATTAGAGAGAAGATTGAGAAGGATCTGGCGCAGGATGCGGCGATCGGCACGGATCGCCAGATCTTCCTGCCGATGTGCGATCTCGAGCTGCTGGCCTCGCCGGGCGACCTCCGTCTCAATGAGATCGACGGCGGCAGTCACGACGTCGGAGAGTGCGACGCGTTCTTCCTGTAGTTCCATCCGCCCCGCCTCGACCCGCGAGAGATCGAGCACGTCATTGATCACGTCGAGCAGATGGCGCCCCGATCGATGGATGGCATCCGCATATTCCCGATAGCGCCCATTTCCGCCCAGCGGACCGAAGAATTCCCGGCCGAGCATTTCGGAAAAGCCGATGATCGCATTGAGCGGCGTACGCAGTTCATGGCTGATATTGGCGAGAAAGGCGGATTTCGCCTGATTGGCCGCCTCGGCCCGACGCCGACTTTCCTCCAGGGCGCGCGCCATGCGCCGCTGATAGACGAATGCAATGAGGGCGAACAGCGCCAATGCCGCGATCAGCGCCAGCCACAACCTCTGCTCGCGCAGCTTCTGGGCCGCCAGCATCTGTTCGCGCTCGATGAGGGCACGCTCCGTACGCTCGCGGTCGATCTCGTTTTCAAGTCGCGCGCGGATCGCCTGCACGTCCTCGGAGAAATTGCCCCTGACGGCACGAATCCGTTCCCGTGCGTATCGACGCAGCAGTTCGAGCGCCTTTCCCGTCTTTCCGCGTGCGGCAGCGAGTTCGGAATCAATCCTGAGCATCGACGATGCGAGCTCGGTGCCCTTCAAATCGGTGTGGAGGGCGAGAAAGTCTCGGAAACGCTTCGCCCTAGCGGCCGCCTCATCCAGACGGCCGAGACGGGCCAGATTGATCGCCTCCATCATGTCGAGACGGTTCATGAAGCGCTCGTCGGGGGTAAACACGGCCAGCGCCTGCTGCGCATAACGATGCGATGCTTCGTAATCGCCCATCTCATGGGCGGTCAGGGCCAGCCCGAAGAGCGGATAGAAGGTGCTGTCGTCGCGTCCATTGCTGCGGGCGACCTCATAGAGGGTGCGATAGAGAGCATGCGAAGTCCGATAGTGACCACGATCAAGCAGGGTACGGGCGACATTGTAGAGAATCGTCTCGCCATCGACCGGCTCGCCGACGGCCGGTCCGTCCTCGACCACCGCCTCATAGCGGGTGAGCATCAGATCGATATCGCCCAGCCCGGCATAGACATAGCCGAGCGTCATCGACAGCTCGATTTCGAGCCGGGACTTCAGCGGCCCCTGATAACGGCGCAGTTGGTCCAGCGCCCGTCGTGCTGCGACCAGCGCCCGGTTCACCTGACCGATCGGTGGCGTGGTGAGCGCGATCATCTCTTCCGCCTGAATCTCGGACAGACGATCATTGGCCGCGCGCGCCTCATCACGCACCTTCATCAGCTCCTGGACAGCGCGCTCATAGCCCCGCTCCAGTGCCTTGGCATAGATGCCGTAGAGGCGGCCGAGACGCTCGAAGCCTGCATCCTGCTGTCGCAATGCCTCATTCTTCAGCCGCTCGGCCCACGCCGCGACCTCGTCCCAGCGCTCAAGGTCGCCATTGAAAGCCGCCAGCCGATAGAGCAGCAGAAGACGCTGGCGTCCGGTTGCCGCGCGGGCCCTGGCGGCTAGATCGCGAAACAGCGCTTCCCGCATGACCAAATCGCGCTCAGCAATGCGCTCGGCGAGGGCTTCGGCTCGCCGATCGACGGACTCATCAGGTGAAGCCGGCTGCTCCGTGCCATCCTGGGCGTTTAGGGCAAGGCCCGGATGCACACCCCCGATTATGGCCATGACCAGGAGAAGGAGGAAAAGGCCGCAAGCGCGCCCCCTTGAGCGAACCTTTCGGCAGGCCGTCCAAAGGCCTGTGACTGGCCATCGTGTACCTATCACTGGGCTCCCCCCACCGTCATCCCTGTTCCAACTTTCGGTGTGCCGCTTTCGGCCCGGACATAATTCACTCATGGCCTTTGGCCCCCGTGTCCCGGCCAGCATCCCGCATTACGATAGCGGTGCGGGTCCTCGGCGACCCGTCTTCCCTGCACTTGTTGTCTCTCATGCCCTCGGTCCCCGGCGGCATTCCGTTCCGAACCCGCCTCCATCATTGCTTTCGGATCCTTGCTACGTGGTTAACGGGACGACCATGGATTCATACACCGGCAAAAACCGCGAAGCTTGCCCCTTGCGGCCGACGTATCGTCAGACCGGCGCAGGACAAGCGGCCCTCTGCCCCCTGCCGCCATCAGAAGGGCCATCCGGGGATACGGAAAAAATGCGAAACCTTCGGTCCTCTGAAAGGGATGGATCGTCGCATTTCTATCTCATTGCATGTATTGATCTGAAGATTAGCGACTGATAGGTGTATAGACGGGTTGCGGGCCCGTTTCGGCCCGGAAAGGGGGAGAACGCCATGCACCGGTCGGCGCATGGCCTGAAGTATCGGAGGGGAGAAGAACGATGGGGTTGCGAATCCTCATGTCCGTCGGGCTGGCCGCCGTCTTGTGGCTAGTCTCGGCGATTGCGGCGCAGGCCGCACCCTGTCTGATTTTCGTACATGGAAAACAGACGGATACCGGCACATTCACGAACTGGAACAACGCCCGGAACTATTGGGTGAACGGCTCGCATGACTTCGTGCGTACCGCGACGAAGAGCTTCCAGGCATCCTACTATGTCGTCGGCTACAATGGCACCAAGCCCTATTGGGACGCCCAGGCAGCCGGTGAAGTCGCCAACGAGATCGTCAATGCCACCAATGGCGGCGCGGACGGTGGCGGTCATCGCTGTGCCCAGACATGGGCGCAGGGCGGCAGCTTCTGGGTGATCGCCCATTCGATGGGCGGCACGGTCATGGACTTCATTCTGGGCAATGACAGCGCCAGCGATCCCAATTTCAATCTCAATGGCCCCTATGATACCGTCTCTCAGCGTATCGGCCTGGTGATCGCGGTCGGTGGAGCGCACCGCGGGTCCGAAGGCGCGGATGCGGTATGCGGCGATTCAGGGCTGCTGTGCAATTTCATCGCCTCCTTCATCCAGGACTGTGATGCGGCGACCTTCTGGCTGCGCAGCGCCGATGACGTGCAGGTGCGCACCTTTTCGAACGCTCCGGGCCGCAATGTCTATCTGACCGGCGGATTCGAGGCGATCTTCGGCGCCAGCCTGTGCCTGTCGGGCGAAGATGACGGGGTCGTCCAGTATGCTTCGATCTTCGCCTGCAACGGCAGTGCGACGGCGAGTTACGACAATGGTGACGTCTGCGGCAATTCGGCCAAGCAGGAGGTGTCAGGCTTCCGCAATCTCGATGCTGCCCACGAAAACCACAGCGATGAGCGTGACGACAGCGATTCCGATGACCGCCGGCAGGTGCCTGATGGCATCTGGACCTGCAACGGGTCGCCATGCGCTCCCAACACGCTGGTGGCGACGAGCCTGACGACCGCCGCCTTCATCAGCATGCTCTATTGAGTCGGCGAAGGAGAAGTCACATGAAAGCCACAGCAGCGACCCTGTTCGCAGCGGCGTTTCTTCTCGCCGCCCCGAGCACGCAAGCCCAGACTCTTCAGAAGACCGGCGTCCGTCCGGTTCCCGACATCGCCGCACAGGCGGCGGCCGAATACCGGCAGATGGCGCGTTATCCCGAATGGTGCCAGCCGGTGCCCGACGGCCAACCGGATCCGCTCAAGGCGAAGCGGGTGCCGAGCCATCTTGCGCTGCCCCGCGACGATGGCGGCGCGCTGGAAGTGTGGAGCTCCGACATCCGCTTCGAGAAGGGCGATACGGCGATCATCCATGCCCGTCTGGTCACCCCGCCCGGCAAGGATGCCGACATGCCCCGGTTGCGGGGCGCAAAGCGCGGCTTGCGGGGCTGGAAGGTTGGCGCGGTGATCACCGGTCGTCAGTCGGGCGAGGTGGGGAAGGTGACGCTTCGCGATGACGGCCTGGGAGTCGACCGTCGCCGCGGAGACGGCATCTATACGGGCAGCTTCACCCTGCCGGCGGCGCATGAACCGCCGATCGGACAGGCTGAGAGCCTTGCCGTCATCGTCACCGCGCGCAATTCCGCCGGCGACGAAATGAAGGCGGTCGGCGGTTTCCAGTACAGTCATCCGGCAGCCCACCTGACCGGTCGGGTGCGTGACCGGCTTGAGGACGGCAATCTGGTCATCCTTGCCGAAGCGCAAGTCGAGGCGGCCGGGCGCTTCCATCTTTCAGCCAGCCTCCACGACGTCAGCGGCAAGCCGCTGGCCACCGCTCAGAACGCCGTACGCCTGGAACCGGGCATCCACTGGATTCCCTTGGAGTTCTTTGGTCTGGCAATGTCGGATCGCGGGGCCAGCGGTCCATTCTGGATCGATTCGATGAGCCTCAATACGGTCAGCGGCATTCCCAATGCGCTCGGCCCGATGCTCGAGAATGTCCATCTGACGCACCCTTATCGGGCGACTGCCTTTCACCGCCGCGCCTTCAACAGGCCGGATCTGATCCGGGCGGCCGAACGGCTTGAGCGTGTCTCCGCTGCACGGCGGGCACGCCAGCGTTGAGCCGATCCCGGCCGGGTTCGACATCTATACAGACAAAAGGAAAGGCGGGTCGCGGCGCGGCCCGCCTTTTCCATTGGATGGCCAACCTTCAGTCTTCGCGGGGCGCATTCTGCACCGCCCGCCAGCCGGGCAGCCAGAAATGCGCTTTCGTGCCATGCCCCGGCATGGAATCGAGCGCGAAACCGCCGCCATGCAATGCCACGAAGCGCTGAACCAGAGAAAGGCCGAGACCGCTTCCCCTTCCCTCATGACCGGTGGTCGCCGAAACCTGACCATAGGGTTCGAGCGCGATTCGCCGCTCTTCCTCGCTCAGGCCGGGTCCGTCATCCTGGACGACGAAACGCAGACGACCGCGGGCGCCCTCGGCGGCACGCCCGACATCGCGCCTGCCGCCTGGGCCGTCGCTCTGATCGACCCGGGCTCGGACGATGATCTGCGCTCCGGGCGGCGAGAACTTGACCGCGTTCGAGAGAAGATTGAGGAAGATCTGACGCAGCAGACGATGGTCGGCCAGCAGCCTTGGAAAGTCATGCGGGATATCAAGAACAAGGTGCTGCTCCTGTCTTTCCATATCCTGACTGACGAGCTCTCTGGCTGCCTCGATATCGGGACGAATTTCGCCGACCTCTTCTTCAAGCCGGAATTCCCCGGCCTCGATGCGTGAAAGATCGATGATGTCGTCGATCACCGCCAGCAGGTGGCTGCCGGAGCGATGGACGGCCGCAGCGTAGTCCCGATAGCGCGCATCGCCGAGCTTCCCGAGCATTTCACGCTCCATCATCTCGGAAAAACCGATGATCGCATTGAGCGGTGTTCGAAGCTCATGGCTGATATTGGCAAGGAATTCCGACTTCGCCCGATTTGCGGCATCCGCGGCCCGGCGGGCTGCGCGCAGCCTTCCGGCGATCCGCCGCTGCCAGAAGAAGGCGGCAAGAAGAGCGAAAGCAAGAATGCCGGCCGCAAACATTCCGGTACTCTGTTGATGCAATATAAGGCGCTTGCGGGAGGTTTCGGCGATGATTTCGGAAGATCGCAGGCGGGCGGCATCGAGCTCGCCTTCGAGCCGCGAGAGCAGGAAGGCGCTTTCCCGCCGATAGAGATGGTGGACGGCGCGCAGACGCATCCGCACATGACGCCGCATGGCGCTCAGCGCTTCCTCTTCGCGCCCCTGCCTTGCCAGAATTTCGGCCTCGATCAGTGGATCATAGCTGGCCGTTTCCGCATCCATACCCTCGGGAAGCATGGTGAGCGCGGTATGTGCGGTTTCGAAATGTCGGCGTGCCGCGCTGATGTCGCCGCGGCCCAGGGAATTCAGGGCCATGTACTGGGCAATCACGGCCCGATTGAAGACGGATGGCGTGCCGGCGGCAAGCGCGGCACGCGCATGGGCATCCGATTCGGCGAAGCGCTCCTGATTGTGGGCCACCTTCATCAGACCAAATTCGCCGAGAAAGATCGCCTTCGGCGCGGCCCGGCGGCGTCCGAGGTCACGCAGCCCTTCGAACAGTCGATTCGCCGTCGCATGGTGATGGTGCCGGGCAAGCACTTCGCCCAGCGCATGGACGGCCTGGGCGACATTGGGCGAAAGGTCTCCCGGCAATGACAGCGCCAAGGCTTCCCGATATGCGCGCACCATCGACTCGATATCGAGATAGCGGGCGGAGATCGCACCGAACTGCATAGCGAGCTCACGCGCAAGAGGCCGATGCCTTTCGCCTTCCACGTCATCGAGATAACGATAGGCGGCCGCCATCGCGGCCATCGCCCGCTCAGGACGCCCGAGATCCGCTTCCAGACGCGCGATCATCGCTTCCATTCTGGCCTGCACATGCGCCGCCGCGGGGCGCACGGCATAGGCTGTGGCAAATGCAGCAAACACCGCAACCGTCTCTTCATGACGGCCGTGCATTGCCGGCAGCCAGGCACGGACCAGACGTGCGATGTCATGCCAGTCGTCGGCGTCCGCCACGGCGCTTTCCGCTTCCAGACGCGCGACTTCCTTTTCCAGCTCTTGCGGCCTGCCAAGCCAGATCAGCCGCCGAAGAATCTGATAGCGGCGGGCAAGCCGTGCACGACCGGAAAGATGGCTCAAGCTGTCGCGCAGGCGGGAAAGTTCCCGATCGTCCCAGAGGATGCCTTGTGCCAGCAATCGCTCGCCGAGAGATCGGGCCCGATCGGCATCGCCATCAAGGGGTTCTCCGGCGGCAACCGCGGCGCCCCTGCCCGTTTCAGCCGCGTCTTCCTGCCCGGATGATGTCGACGAACCATCGCTGTGCGTCAGCAGCGGCATCGGGGAATTCTGTTCGCGGATCTCTTCGGCAGGTCGAAGATGACCGGCCCGAACCGCCATTCGTGCGGGATGAAGAAGAAGCAGTCCCATCAGAAGGACAGAGAGACTGAGACCTGACGAGCCCCTGCCCAGCGAACGACAAGGCCGGGAACGCTGCAGCCCGGCGCCATCATGCGCCATCCTTGATGGCGGCGCCTTTTCCTGCGATCCCTGCCATGCGCGCAACATCATCAGGGGGCCTCATCAGCCGAACGCGCAGGGAACACAGATGAAATCAGATGCGCTGCGGCCTGCTCCCCCCTTCCCGGCATCGATATTCTGACATATTTTCCCTTGCGCTCCAAACCACAGGGGCAGAATGATGGCGAAGCGACGGGCGGTCGGGCGAAAAGCGATGGACATGCTGCCGGGCCATGTCTGACGCACCACCGACCGTTGACAAGGAAACATGCTACCAGTCAGTGAGAAAAATGACGCATTGCGCTTCTTCGCTTCGCCCTGCCGAAATCCACCGGCAGGGGATCGTCTTTCGCTCGCCTCATCTGGAAGTCGATGCCGCCGAACTCGTCTGGCCAGCGCGCCAGCCCGGTGCGGAAACCGACCGCCACATTCATTATCGTGTCCGGCGTCGCGAGGCGGTCGGTGTTCTGGTGCTCGACCAGGCCGCCGGTGAATTTCTTTTCGTCGAACAGTTCCGATATCCCGTCGCCGAAAGAAGCGGCGGCATCCTTCTCGAAATCCCCGCCGGCGTCGTGGATGACGGAGAAACGCCCCAGCAGACCGCACATCGTGAAGTGATGGAAGAAATCGGCGTCCGCATCGACGAACCGATCCTGCTGTCCAGCACCTTTTCGGCACCGGGCTATTCGGATGAGCTCGTCCACCTCTTCTTCGCCGAAGCCCGCGAACAGGTCGATGATGGCGGCGGAGCGGATCCGGGAGAACGAACGCGACGTGTCCGACTGTCCATCTCCAGGGCACGCCAAATCTGGGAGAACGGCGAGATCGCCGACATGAAGACCTTCGCTACGCTGGCCTGGTATTTCTCGGTTCAGGGCTGCTGATCGGGCTTGAGCGCTTCGCCCGAAGCCGCCGCCAACGCAGCACGGGCCCTGTCGAATTCGGGGGTAAGCGCCTGCCAGTCGGCTGGCAGCGGGCGATCGGAAAGCGGCAGTTGGGCAAGCCAGGCCAGATGGCGCGCGGCAAGACGCCGGCCGTCGTCTCCCGCATCCTCGATCATGCCGCCGCCTGCCTCCTGCAAGCGCTCATAGAGCTTGCGCAAGGCAGCGCCGCCAATCCGACCGGCACGCAGGATCTCGATGGCGGCGGCATCGACCCGCATCGCCCGTTCCGCGCGCTCTTCCTCGCTCAACATCGTCAGGCGGCGGCGATTGAGGGTTTCGATCGCCGCCTCGTTCGAGCGCCGCGCAATCCGATTGTTGAGATCCGGACTGCCTGATCGGAACAGCGAATCGGAAGGCGGAGCGGTGCGTACCCGGAACCGTTTGTGACCGGCGCGCGGGCCGTATTCCTGCTCGTAGATGGCTTCGAGATGGGCCAAGAGCGCCGCCCATTCACCGACCGTCTGGAGCGCCCGAAGCATTCCTGCTGAGACGTGCGCCTGCCGGGGAGATTCGAACCAGGCGATGGGGGCGGTCACCTCACGATCGACGACGATCTCGAAGTCAAGACCGTTCTGCCTGCCGGCAGCCTCGGCGATCAGTGCCGTGGAAGACCGGATGAGCGAGGCGAAGGCCTCATTTTCCTGTGTCGTGACGGCATCGGCCCGCTCTTCCTGCACTTCCGTCCCGTCCTCCAAAAGCGCGGACGGTGCACCGGACACGACCGCCGGCAAAACAAGGAAGAGGGAAAGCCCGCCGGCCAACCATGCCCTGTGCTGTAAGCGAAGCCGCTGCTTCATGCCCTCTTGCACGCCGCGATCCGCTTCCGTCATCAGCCGTCTCCCTCCCCCATGCATTCTTTCCCGTCCCATGACGAAAGATGGCGACCCTGCGGCCTGCCTGCCATGCATACACACACACCATCACCAACGCTCCTCCCGACGCGGGGTTCGCCGCGATGGACGAAAAAATGAAGGCGCAATGAGGCGCCGGCAAGGCGGCTGCGAAGGATATCCGAAGCATAAAGGAGGGGAAGAGACACGCCGCCCCTTCTTTCCTATCCCTTCATCTGCATCTTCAAGGTCCGCTCCAGCTTGCGCCCATAGGGTGGAATCGCGCCAGCGAGCTTGAGGACGTCGATCTTCGGCTGTCGGAAGACGGCGCGGGCATGCGAGAAGGTCCGGAATCCGTCGCGCCCATGATAGCTGCCGATACCAGATGGCCCGACGCCACCGAAGGGCAGATCCTCGTCGGATACGTGCCAGACGACGTCATCGAGCGTCACACCGCCCGAGATCGTCCGGTCGAGCACGCGACGACATTCCTTCTCGTCTTCGCCGAAATAATAGAGCCCGAGGGGGCGCGGCCGGCGATTGACATAGGCAATCGCCTCGTCGATGTCCTCATAGGCGAGAACGGGGAGCAGCGGCCCGAAGATCTCCTCGCGCATCACCTGCATCTCATCGGTGACGTCCCAGAGAATGTGCAGCGGCATCATCCGGCTGTTGTCATCGGCGCTGAAATTCTCATCCCCCGGATTGACGATTCGAATCTGCGCACCCCGACGGCGGGCATCCTCGACATAGCCTTCGAGGCGCTGCTTGTGCCGTTCGTTGATGATCGCCGTATAGTCGGGGTTGTTCTTTATCTGCGGATAGAAGGAGGAAGCGGCCTCCGCCAGGCCCTCGATGATCTCGTCGCGGCGCTCGCGCGGCACCAGCATGTAATCGGGGGCCAGACAGATCTGCCCCGCATTCATCATCTTGCCGGCGACCACCCGCCCGGCCGTGCGTTCGAGATCGGCCGAACGCGAGACGATCACCGGTGACTTGCCGCCGAGTTCCAGGGTCACCGGCACGAGATGTTCGGCCGCCGCGCGCATCACATGACGCGCCACCCCGGTCGCACCGGTAAACAGCAGATGATCGAAGGGCTGTCCGGCGAAGGCGGCGCCGATTTCGGCATCGCCGGTGACGACGAAGGCTTCCGTCTCGTCGAACCAGCGTGCAATCAGCTCCTTCATCAATGCGCTCGTGCGTGGCGTGAATTCCGACGGCTTTATCATCACCCGGTTGCCGGCCGCGAAGATGCCGGCAAGAGGGCCGAAGGTCAGATTGACCGGAAAGTTCCAGGGACTGATCAGGCCGACGACGCCCTTCGGCTCGAATTCCACCCACGCCCTGGCTCCGAACAGGCCGAGCGGAAAATCGACACTGCGCTTTTCGGGCCGCATCCAGAATTTCAGATGGCGTCGCGCGTGCGACAGCGCCTTCACCGCCGAGACGATATCGGTCAGTTTCGACATCAGATGCGGCCGGCCGCCGAAATCCTCATCCATGGCGGCGGCAAGATCGTCCTGATGGGTCTTCAGCAGCTCGATCGCACGCGCCAGCCGGTCGTCGCGGACCCGGCGCGGCACCGGCAGCTCGGCCAGAAACGCCTCGCGCTGGCGGGCCAACACCCGCTCCATCTCACGAGTCCCTTCCTCGTGGGTCGTCCTCATGGCCGCCTCGTCCATCTTCCTTCTCCCTCAAACACCCGATAGCCCGGAATGGTGCGCATGATACACCACCATGGGTGCCGGCGCGCCCTTCTGTTTTCGGGGGCGGATCATGAAGGTCTTCAGCGCTTGCGGGCGAGCGTCAGGCCGTCGCCGAGCGGCAGCATCGTCAAGTCGATCCGCGTATCGTCGCGCAGCATGGCATTGAACTCACGGATCGCGACGGTATCCGCATCGTCGGCCGCAGGATCGATGACCCGGCCCGACCACAGCACATTGTCCGCCGCGATCAGTCCGCCGGGATGCAGCAGTTCCAGGGCCGCCTCGTAATAGGCGGCGTAACCCGTCTTGTCGGCGTCGATGAAGACGAAATCGACGAGGCCGACAAGACCTTCATCCATGAGTGCTCTCAGACTTTCGGAGGCCGGAGCGATGCGCAGATCGATGCGCCGTGCGACGTCGGCCTCCTCCCAGAAGGCCCGCCCGATCGACGGCCATTCGTGCGAGATGTCCAGTGCATGGACGATCCCGTCCTCGGGCAGAGCAAGCGCGAAACCGAGAGTCGCATAGCCGGTGAACACCCCTACTTCTACGACCCTGCGTGCGCCGGTAGCCTTGAGCAGAAGCTGCAGGAAGTTCACCTGTTCGAGCGATGAGCGCATCTCGGCCATCGGCAGCGCATCGGTCCGCTCGCGCAGACGGCGCATCACCTCGATCTCGCGCACCCCGTACTCGACGAGATAATCATAGATCGCATCATTGAGCCCGAGCGAACGTCTCGACATTTCACGACCTTTCGTATCCTCCACCCCACCGGCATCATCCTCTCCGAAGACGGTGCTTGCAAGCTGTCTCATTATTGAAAAGGATGGCCGGCATGATCACCGGGTGAATGCGAACGCGAGCAGGCAGGACGACAAAATGATCAGCAAGCGAAACCGGCGCCATCGGATCCTGATTGCCGTCATAGCGTCCGCAGCCCTGACGAGCGCGATCGTGCACGACGGCTGCCGACGGGCGGCGGCCGCGGGAACGACCACCACCGACATGCGGCTTGCCGATCCGACATGGCGCGATGCGGCGGTTGCGGTCGCAAAGCGGGCACGGCAACTGCCGCCGCGTCGGCGGGCGCGCAACATCATTCTGTTCATCGGTGACGGCATGGGCGTGTCCACGGTCACCGCCATGCGGATCTACGACGGCCAGCAGAAGGGCGGATCGGGCGAGGAGAATTTCCTGCCCTTCGAACGCTTTCCCTTCTCGGCCCTCGTCAAGACCTATAATGCGAATGCCCAGGTGCCCGACTCGGCCGGTACGGCAAGCGCCATGATGACCGGTGTGAAGGTAAACATCGGCGTCCTCAATGTCTCCGCCTCGCACCCTTCCGGCCAGTGTGCGGGCAGCCGCAAGGCGTGGCTTGCGACGATTGCCGAAGAGCTCGAGGATGCCGGCTTCGCCACCGGTATCGTCTCCACCGCGCGGCTTACCCATGCGACGCCGGCGGCCGTCTATGCCCATTCGCCGAGTCGGGCTTGGGAAGCCGATGTCGATCTGACGCCGGAGGCGCGCGAGAAGGGCTGCGCCGATATCGCCCGCCAGCTCATCGAATTTCCCCATGGCGACGGCATCGACGTCGCGATGGGCGGCGGGCGCGCGAACTTCCTGCCTCGCGGACAGGAATCGGGACGCCGTGGCGACGGCCGCGATCTCGTCGCCGAATGGCAGCAACGTCACCCGGGCGGGCGGGTCGTGCATACCGGCCACGAACTCGCCGCCGTCGAACCGGCGGAAACGGGCCATCTGCTCGGCCTATTCACCCCCTCGCACATGGCCTTCGACGCCGACCGACGGGCAGGCGGCCTCGATCAGCCCTCGCTTGCCGAAATGACGCAGGCTGCGATCCGCCTGCTTCAGGCACGCAACGCGAAGGGCGCAAAGGGCTATTTCCTGATGGTCGAGGGCGGACGCATCGATCATGCCCATCATATGGGCAACGCCTTCCGGGCTCTAAGCGACGGCCGCGCCTTCACCAGAGCGGTGGCACAGGCGCGGACCATGACCGACGAGAATGAGACGCTGATTCTGGCGACCGCCGATCACAGCCACGTCTTCGTCATCGCCGGCTATCCGCCGCGCGGCAATCCGATCCTCGGCCTCGTCCACCGAATTGCACCGGATGGGCGACCCTCACCGGAGCTGCGCCCGGGACGCGACGGCAAGCCCTATACGACGCTCGGTTACTGGAACGGCCCCGGCGCGCATCCCGAAGAGCCCCGCCCCGCGCTCGACGACCAGACGGTGCAGGCGCCCGACTATCGCCAGCAGGCCGCCGTTCCACTCGATGCGGAAACCCATGGCGGCGAAGATGTTCCGCTCTATGCCAGCGGTCCGGGCGCGGTGCTGGCGCGCGGGGTGATCGAGCAGAACGAGATCTACCACATGGTGCGCCGCGCGCTCGGTCTGTCGCCGGCCGGTGACAGGCAAGGCGACGATCGCGCAACGAGAGAAAGGTAATGGCCCCTGTTCAGCGCCCCGCAGCGGCAACCAGCGGGCGCTGGTCGTTCTCGATCGGCCGCTCGGAAGGCCGACCGAAGAGATAGCCCTGCAGAAAGTCGGCGCCGAGCGTGCGCAGCAGCCGCGCCGCCTTGTTGGTCTCGACCCCTTCGGCCACCACCAGAACCTTCGACTGCTTGGCGGCATCGATCATATTGGCGACGAGGTTCCAGATCGCCGGTTCGTCCTCGATCCTGTCGATCATCCCCTTGTCGAGCTTGATATAATCGGGCTTGAGGCCGATCAGAGTCATCAGGTTATTGAAGCCGCTCCCGAAATCATCAAGAGCGATTCGATAGCCGGCCGACCGGCAGAATTCGATGACACGGGCGATACCGTCCATATCCTCGACCTTTTCGCTCTCGACGATCTCGAAGACCACCTGAGCAGGGGAAAGGCCGGATTCCTCGATAAGCTCGAGGGTGCGCTCGAAACGCGGGTCGTGCTGCGCCACACTGGTCGGCAGAATATTGATGAAGACCTGCTCGCGAATGCCGAGACGGACGGCCGTCGCAATCGCACTAGAGCGCGCATGGTCATCGAGAACGCTGGCAAGCCTGCTGCCGCGCACCGCATCGAACATCTCGAGTGGCGGAACGATTGCGCCATCGACACGCAGACCGCGAAAGAGAAATTCATAGCCGTGGACACTGCCGTCTTCGGCCCGCACGATCGGTTGCACCAGGCTCTTGTAGCGCCGCTCGTTGAGCATTTTCGCCAGCCAGCGCGTCGAGTGATGGCGAACGAAACGTTCGACCGTCTCCATATGGATGAAATCGGCCAGGGACGGAAGTTCGCGGTGCAGGATCAGGGCCTTGGTACGGCGCTGTTCCTCAAGCGGAAGAAATTCCCCCAGCACCTGCGCCAAGTGCGAAAGATTCTCGACGAAAACGCCAAGCACGCTCGCCGCCTCGGTCGCGAAACTGGGAAATCCCGCCTTGGCCAGATATGCCGCAAGAGCGCCCGCCCGTTCCGGGTTCGATGTCCAGAACATGGCGCGTTTCATCGCGGATGGTGAAAGTCCGTCATCCAGCTCGTGCGAGGTCATCCAGAAGGCCTTCCCATCCGATCCGCATCACATTCCTGGTCCATCTGTTCCAGAGCCACGGCCGGCGCCAGAATCAGCGCAGGATCAGCCGGACGGAACACGTATCATCACCGACACGGACCTTCAACGAACGGTCGGTGCGCCATGCGATTCTAACGGCAGAGGCGTTTAGAATTGGTTAGCGTCGCGGTGGTGGGCCGGCCGCCAGCTCAGAGAAGCGCGCGCGCAGATCATCCCCCTCGACACCGGCAGCGAGCAGCAGAAGCAGCGCCAGACGCGCCTTCGCCGGCGCAAGCCATCCGGCCGATATCAGACCCTGCCCGAGAAGATCGATCTCGGCGCCGCGATAGGCATAGGTGGCGGCCAGAACCGGACCGCCACCGGTCCGACTCGCCAGCACAAGGGGATGCCGGCGCGCGAACTGCGCCAGCCTATCGACCCAGGATTCGGGGACGTGACCGGCGCCGAAGGCGGCGAGCACGGCTGCCTGCGCTCCTTCAAGGGCGACAAGCGCGGGATCTGCCGGCGCGTCGAAAAGGGCTTCAACGATCGCCACATGTGGCAGCGTCTTGCGCTCGCCGAGACGACGACGCTCCACTCCGCTCAAAAGGGCCGAGGGCGGAGCAGCGGGACGGGCGAGGAACTCGACCCTCCCTTCGCAATGTCGCGCCAGCGGGCCGGAATCCCCTGCCGAAAAGGCATCCAGCGAACAGGTATGCCG
>RFIU01000253.1 GCA_003695555.1 Alphaproteobacteria bacterium | reverse complement strand
GAGCTCGGCGCCAAGGTGCGCGTCATCCGCAATGACGCGATGCCGATCGAAGACATCTTCGCGCTGCGGCCCGCTGGCATAGTTGTTTCGCCCGGGCCCGGCCGGCCGGCGCAAGCGGGGCTGACCCCCGCCATCATCGAACGGGCCGCCGAACGACGGCTGCCGCTCTTCGGTGTCTGTCTCGGCCATCAGGCGATCGGCGAGGTGTTCGGTGCACGTGTCGTGCGGGCAGGCCGCATCATGCACGGCAAGACGTCTCCGGTTGGACATGACGGCGAAGGGGTCTTCGCCGGGCTTCCCTCGCCGCTCGTTGCGACCCGCTACCATTCGCTGGTGCTCGAGCGCGAGAGCCTGCCCGAAGAGATCGTGATCACCGCCGAAGCCCGGGATGATGGCGAGATCATGGGGATCCGCCATCGCGAACTGCCGCTCCATGGCGTTCAGTTTCATCCCGAGTCGATCGCCTCCGAGCATGGCCATGCGCTGCTCGCCAATTTCCTGAAGATCGCCGGCTTCACGCCGCGCGAGCTTCCAGTGCGCGATGACGGACGTGCAGCATGAGCGGCCTGCGCGCACATATCGCCCGGCTGGCCGAGGGCGCAGTCCTCTCCCGCGCTGAGGCACGCGAGGCCTTCGAGCGGATGATGGCGGGCGATGCCGGCGAAATCGAGATGGCGGCCTTCGTCATGGCGCTCAGAGTTCGGGGTGAAACGCTCGACGAGATCATCGGCGGGGTTGAGGCACTGCGTGCGCGCGCAAGCCGCCTGCGCGCGCCCGAAGGCGTCATCGATACCTGCGGTACCGGCGGCGACGGACTTTCGACCCTCAATATCTCGACCGCAGCAGCAATCGTCACCGCCTCCTGCGGAGTGCCGGTCGCCAAGCATGGCAATCGCGCCGTTTCTTCGGCCTGCGGCTCGGCCGACGTGCTGGAAACCCTCGGCGTGCCGCTGGAACAGGATCCGGCAGCCGCCGAACGCTGCCTTTCCGAACTCGGCATCTGCTTTCTGCTCGCCCCGCGCCATCACCGTGCGATGCGTCATGTCGCACCGGTGCGCAAGGCGCTCGGCATCCGCACCATCTTCAATGTCCTGGGGCCGATGGCCAATCCGGCCGGTGCGCGCCGGCAGCTTATCGGCGTCCATGACCCGGTCTGGGCCGAACCGATGGCGCGTACCCTGCACGCGCTGGGAACCCGACGCGCCTGGATCGTGCATGGCTCGGACGGCATGGATGAACTGACGGTCACGGGGGAAAGCGAAGTGGTGGCGATCGACGCGAGCGGGGAGGTGCGCCGCTTCACGCTCGCCCCCGAAGATGCCGGCCTTGCGCGTCATCGGCTTGCCGCACTTGCCGGTGGCGATGCGGCTCACAATGCCGCCGCTCTCGTACAACTGCTTGAAGGCACTCCCGGCGCCTATCGCGATATTGTCCTGCTCAATGCAGCAGCCGCCCTGATCGTCGCCGGGCATGCCGACGATCTGCGGGAAGGCGTAGAACAGGCCGCCGCTGCGATCGACGAGGGTCGGGCGCGCGATCTGCTCGAACGCTGGCGCTATTTCGAGAGGGGATCCGAACCGGCGGAAGGGTCTCGATGAGCGATGTGCTGGCACGCATCTGCGCCGACAAGCGCGACGAGGTCGCCGCCGCGAAGGCACGACGCCCCTACGATGCGCTGATGCGCGCGGCTGTCGCCGCTGATGCGCCACGCGGTTTTCTGGCCGCGCTCACGCGCGCCCGCGCGCAAGGCCGCTACGGCGTCATCGCCGAGATCAAACGCCGCAGTCCTTCCGCCGGTCTGATCCGCGCGGACTTCGATCCGGCAGCACTCGCCCGTGCCTATGAGGCAGGCGGCGCCACCTCACTGTCTGTGCTGACCGATGCGCCCTATTTCGGCGGCGCGGCCGAGTATCTGATCGCCGCGCGCGCCGCCTGCGACCTGCCGGTGCTGCGCAAGGACTTCATGATCGATCCCTGGCAGGTGGTCGAGGCACGCGCGATGGGAGCCGACTGCATCCTCGTCATCATGGCAGCGGTCGATGACGCGCTGGCCGGCGAACTTCTGGCCGCCGCCGCCGATCTCGGCATGGATGCGCTGGTCGAGGTACACGCGGCCGATGAGCTGGAACGCGCACTCGCTCTTGCCCCGAAGCCGGCGATGATCGGCATCAACAACCGCAATCTGAAGACCATGACGGTGGATCTTGCGACCACCGAGGCGCTCGCGCCGCACGTGCCGGACGATATCCTCCTCGTCGCAGAGTCGGGTCTGCGCGGCAATGACGATCTGCGCCGCTGTGCTGCGGTGGGCGTGACAAGTTTCCTGATCGGCGAATCGCTGATGCGCGAAGCGGACGTGACCGCCGCGCTCATGCGCCTGACCGGAGAGCAATGATGAGCACCGCCCCCCCCGAGCAGCCCTCCTTCACCCATCTCGACGAAAGCGGTGCGGCACGCATGGTCGATGTCTCTGCCAAGCGTGAAACAGTACGCGAGGCGATCGCCGAAGGACGACTGATCATGTCACCCGCCACCCGCGCCCTGTTCGAGCGTCAGGAGCTGGCCAAGGGCGACGCTCTGGCGGTCGCGCGCATCGCTGGCATCATGGGAGCAAAAAAGACCGCCGAGCTGATCCCGCTGTGCCACCCGCTGCCGCTTGACGGCATCGAGATTTCCTTGGAGGCCGTTGATGACGGCATCCGGATCGAAGCACGCGCGCGCACCTGCGCACGAACCGGCGTGGAGATGGAGGCGCTTGCCGCCGTCGCCACCGCCGCCCTCGCCCTTTATGACATGGGCAAGAGCGTCGAGCGCGGCATGCGCATTACCGGCATCCGGCTGCTCGCAAAGAGCGGCGGGCGGTCGGGCGAATGGCGTGCCGCTGACGGGCAGGAAGAAAAAGAGAGATGAGCCCGAAGAAATCTTCCCCGCTGATGCCGGAAGAAGAGGGACGCGCGCGCATCCTCGCCGCCCTGAAGCCGATCGAGACGGTCGAGGAACTGCCGCTTTCGCAGGTCCGCGGGCGGGTTCTCGCCCGGCCGGTCGAGGCACGGCGCACACAGCCGCCCGCCGACATGTCGGCCATGGACGGATATGCGGTTCGCGCCAAAGACGTTCGAGCCGCCGGCGCCCGCCTGCGTCTCATTGGCGAATCGGCGGCCGGTCATCCCTTCGCTGGCATCGTCGGTGCGGGCGAGACGGTGCGCATCTTCACCGGCGCCGAGATTCCCGAGGGTGCCGACGCCATTCTGATTCAAGAAAACACCGAACGCGACGGTGACACGGTGGTTGCCAGCGCCCCGGTCGAGACGGGTCGTCACATCCGCCGACGCGGCCATGATTTTCGCGAAAAAGAAATCGTTCTGGAAGCAGGCGTCCGCCTGGCTCCCCGGCATCTTGCCCTGGCGGCAGCCGCCGACCATGGCGCTCTTGCCGTCACTGCCCGGCCGCGCATCGCTCTCTTCGCGACCGGTGACGAGCTGGTCGCCGCCGGTACCGCGGATGCGCATCCCGGCGCCATCGTCGATTCCAATGGCCCCGCACTCGCCGCCCTGATTGAGGCAGCCGGCGGCCGTCTTGTCCACCGCGGGCGCCTGAAGGACACTCCGGCAG
>RFIU01000252.1 GCA_003695555.1 Alphaproteobacteria bacterium | reverse complement strand
GGCAGCGGGGCGAGCCATTTCGGCAGCAGAGCACACAGAAAGATTGCAAGGACGGTGCTTGCGTTAGATCGCCGGCCGGATAATGCCTTCATGCCGCCAAGTCGCCTCCGGTCTTCGGATGATCTGCGGGATGAGCCGCTGACATGTACATTCCGATCAATCGCGATGATAGGGATGACCGGACAGGATCGTCGAGGCCCGATAGAGCTGCTCGGCCAGCATTGCTCGTACCATCAGGTGCGGCCAGGTCATTCGCGACAGCGCCAGACGCTCGCCGGCGCGCGCCAGAATCGATGGCGGCAGACCGTCCGCCTCGCCGATCGCAAAGGCCAGAATGCGGGCGTGAGCCAGCCAGCCCTGAAGCCGGTTGGCGAACTCACGGCTGTCGAATTCCTTGCCTCTCTCATCCAGTGCGACGAGGAATGCGCTCTCGGGAATCGCCGCTGCGAATCGGTCGGCGAATCGCGACAGACGTTCCTTTCTGCTTTTCGCGCGCGGTGCGGACACCTCGACCAGCGAAACTTTCCAGGGCAGCCGATTCAGGTAGGTCCGGGCCAGCATGTCCTCGTTTCCGCCGCCGCGTCCGCCGGCCAAGATGCGAATTTCTCTCATGAATTCCACCTCCGCTGGAACACAAGGCCGGCATGCATCTTCACCGGCTCGTGAATCGGAAATGTGTTTGAAGCCTCAAATAATGATATTTCAAATAATTTCCGCTTGGGGGACGAGCCTCTCATGCGACATAATAACACATGCCACGCCTTGAAAGGCTGCGAGACGGGGGGAGGGCCAGTCGTCCATGGCGATGCGGGCCGGGGTATAGAGTCGTCTGCGGCGTTGCAGGACGGTGTGATGAGAGTAAGCCATGACGTTGCGGGCCTGGGGAAGCAATGAGACCAGAGGGGGTGCCGGACAGGATGCATTTTTCGCCGACCATCGCTGATGATGATTTCCGGCTTCAGGTCCTGGAACGCTATGAGCCGCATGTCGATTCTCTTTCGGCCCCGCTCGATCTGCTCGTGAGCCTGTTTGCGCGGATCTTCGACATGCCGTACGGGGCGGTCACCCTCGTCATGCGCGACCGGGTTTCGTTTCGAAGCTGCTTCGGCGGCCGTTTCGAAGACGTCTCGCGCGATGTCGGCATCTGCAGTCACACCATCGCCGGACCGGATCCGTTCATCGTTGCCGACCTCGCCGATGATGACCGCTTCCGGCAAAATCCGCTGGTCTCGGGTGAGCCGCATCTCGGCTTCTATGCGGGTGTCCCGCTGATCGTACCCGAAGGTGTCGCGCTCGGCGCCCTGTGCCTGTTCGACATGCGTGCCCGGCCCGCCCTGAATCGCGAGCAGCGAGAGCTGTTGGAAGAATTCGGCCGCGTCGTCTCGGCAATGATCGTTGCCGAACGTCAGGCCGAGGAAGTCCGCCGTGCGGAGGCGCGAAAGTCGCTCGGCGTCAGCCGCCGCGCCGCCGCCGCCGACCAGGCCTTTCAGCGCATGAAATCGCTGATCGGTGATGAAATCATGACGCCGGTCAATGCGATGATCGGCTTCGCCCGACTGATCTCGCAGCAGGCATATGGTCCGATCGGAAATCCCGTCTATCAGCAGTATGCACGCCATATCGCGACCTCCGGCGAGCGCGTTCTGCGGGCGATGGATGAAGCCCGGCGGATGGAGCCGGCGAGCACGACGCCTGAAGCCAATGACGACGGGATAGCCACCGCTCTTGAAGAAATGGTCGAGGCGGCGCTTTCCGCGCTTGCCGGAGAGGCGCGTCATGCCGGCGTGCGTCTGCATACTGTGGGAGGGGCGAAAATCGGCCTGTTCGTCGATCGCCTGCATCTGGCCCAGATGCTCGAGCAGCTCCTCTCCTTCTGCCTTCACCGCGTGGCCGAGGGTGGCTGTCTTGAGATCTCCTGGCTGCGTGAGGAAGACGGCAGCGCCTGTCTGAAGGTCGTCGGCGAGGGAGCCCTGAAGGCAGGATCGGAAGATCTCGCCGCTGACGGCGCAGTTGGAGAGGATCCGGCGCATCGTGCCACGGGCGACACGCTGGCGGGGAATCTGCCGCTCATCGCCCGGCTTGCCGCCGGCTATGGCGGCTCGCTGCTGATCCCCTGTGACGAGCCGGACGGAGCGATGGCATTGCTGCGTTTTCCCCCTCACCGGGTCTCGGTCAGGCCGGGAAGAGTTGGCGCCACCTCGACTCCGGTCGAGGGGACTGCCGTTGGCCCGGATTCTTCTGCGGCCGGTTGAGCCGCCTTTTCCGGATTCCCTCCGTCTTTCCTATTTCTCCCTTCCTGCGACGAATTCGCTGCCGCTTCGCGTTCCCGTCTGGCAAGCTGCGCCTCTCGATGGGCGAGATAGACCGATGAGGCGAGGATGACACCGGCGCCGATCACCGTCAGCGCATCCAGCCGTTCGCCGAAGAAGATCGCCGCCAACCCGGCCGCCAGCACCAGCCGAACGAAATCGAAGGGCAGCAGGGCGCTGGCGTCGGCGAGCGAGAAGGCCCGCGTCATCGTCATCTGGCCGATATTGGCCCCGATGCCGATCGCTGCCAGCAGCAGCCATTCTTCAGGATTCGGCCAGCGCCAGAAGAACAGGGCGACGGCGAAGTTCACCGGCAGCGCGAAAAGGAAGCTGAACAAAACGATGGTTTCGCTGCGCTCGGTACGGGCCAGCAGCTTGATGCAGGTGAGCGAGATGGCGACCATCACCGCGCTGGCGAGCGCGGCCAGTTCGCCGGCCGAGAGCGTATCGATACCCGGCCGCAGGACGACCAGCACGCCGACGAAACCGATCGCCAGCGCCACCATCCGGCGCGAGCGGATCACCTCGCCGAGCACGAAGACGGCGGCCAGCGTCGCAAACAGCGGCGTCGCATAGGAAATCGCCACGACATTGGCGAGCGGAGCGAGCGCCACCGCATAGAAGGTGCAGTACATCGCCAGCACGCCGCTGGCGGCACGCAGCAGGTGCAGCGGCAACCGTCGGGTGGAAAGGGTCGTGCGCGCACGGTGGGCGAAGAAGGGGATCATGAAGGTGAGCCCGAAAAGGGTGCGATAAAAGACGATCAGCGGGGGCGGCAGGGTTTCGGAGGCAAGCCGGATCAGCACCCAAAGGCCGGCGAAAATCGCCGCCGAGAGGACCTTCAGTCCGATCGCCTGCAAACTCGCCGGCACCCTGTCTTCCTCCTCGTCCTTCCTGCAGCTTTCATCTTCCCCCCGCTCATGCGACTTGCGGCCGATTGCTTCCCCCGACTGGCGGTTCGTCAGGATTCCGGAAAGGCGCGCGCCAGGATCGCTTCGAGATCCAGCCCGTCGGGCAGCGTGCCATAGGCATGCCCCCATTCTCCCGCCAGACGGCTGGCGATGAAGGCATCGGTGACGGCAGGTGGTGAATGCCGCACCAGCAGACTTGCCTGCAACAGCAGCGCCATGCGTTCAACGAGCCGACGCGCCACCGATTCGTGGACCCGGCCAGAGGCGATCTCGTCCTTTACGGTGGCGAGCAGCGGGGCGAGGCGGCGATCGCCGGCCACCACAGGCTCGATCTCGGCAAGCCAGGCATCGAGCGCGTCGGGCGCCTTGGCGAAGGTGCGCAGCGCATCCAGAGCGATGACGTTCCCCGAGCCTTCCCAGATACCATTGAGCGGCGCTTCACGATAGAGGCGGGCCATCGGCGCCTCCTCGACATAACCGACGCCGCCATGGCATTCGAGGGCCTCATAGACCAGTCCGACGACACGCTTGTTGAGCCAGTATTTGGCGAGCGCGACGGCCAGCCGCGAAAATGCACGGGCCTCTTCGCTGGTCGCACTTTCGTCGAAGGCGCGCGCGACCCGAAATGCCAGCACGGTCGCAGCTTCCGATTCGATCGCCATGTCGGCCAAGACATTGCGCATCAGCGCCTGATCGACGAGCCGCTTTTGAAAGGCGCGACGGTGGCGGGCATGGTGCAGCGCCTCGACGAGTGCGCGGCGCATCAGCGAAGCGGCGCCGATGGTGGTGTCGAGCCGGGTATGGTGGACCATCTCGATGATCGTCGGCACGCCGCGCCCTTCCTCGCCGACGCGCACCGCCCAGGCGCCGTGATACTCGATCTCGGACGAAGCGTTGGAACGATTGCCGAGCTTGTCCTTCAGCCGCTCGACGAAGAGCGCATTTCGGCTCCCGTCCGGCTTCCAGCGCGGGACGAAGAAGCAGGTAAGCCCGCCCGGCGCCCAGGCGAGCGTCAGGAAGGCATCCGACATCGGCGCCGAACAGAACCATTTGTGGCCGACGAGCTCGTATTCGGGGCCGAGGCCGTGCGCGCCCGTTTCGTCGCCGGGAGAAAGCGGCTTCGCCTTCGTCGAATTGGCCCGGACATCCGATCCGCCCTGTTTTTCGGTCATCGCCATGCCGAGCGTGGCGCCGCGCTTGTCCTCGGCAGGCCGACAGCGCGGGTCGTATTCGCGCGAGCGCAGGCGCGGCTCCCATTCCTTCGCCAGTGCCGGATTGTGGCGCAATGCCGGAATGCCGGCATAGGTCATCGACAGCGGGCAGCAGACGCCGGCTTCCACCTGATGCATCAGGAATTCGAGCGCCGCATGCGCGACATGTCCGTGTTCGGGCCGATTCCAGGCGATGGCGTGCTGTTCGTGCTCGATGCCGAGTCCCATCAGCCGATGGTAGCTTGGATGGAAGCGGGCCTCGTCCACCCGTTCGCCGTATCGGTCATAGCGGATCAGCTCCGGCGCATGGCGGTTGGCAAGATCGCCGGCTTCCAGCCATTCGGCCTGTCCCAGCAGGCGGCCGTATTCCTGTACCCGGGCGATGGTCCCGGCATCATCACCCGATTCCCGGGCCAGCGCAGCGGCGAAGACCGGATCGCTGGCATGAAGGTCGTAGTCCTCAAGCGGCGGCGGCTGATTGGTCACCTCATGGGTGGCAAGCTGGCGAAGCGGGCGATAATAGCTCATCGGAGAACCTCTTCGGGTTATCGGCGAAGCGTGGAGTGCACCCCGCGCGCCTTGATCGCGCAGGCACATTCAGCATACACCGCACGGCGACGAAGAAAAGCCGTCCCTCACTCTTGCGGCAGTGCGGGAAAGAAATTAAGCGCCGGCCGAAACCCCGTCGCATCTTTCTCGATCCCGGGAACTTGCGATGCCATCCACAGCCGATATCGATATCCGTTTCGATCCGACCGACTTCGCCGGCTGCGTCGCGCTGGTCACCGGTGGCAGTTCGGGAATCGGCGCGGCCTGCGTGCGGCTGTTGGCCGAGGCGGGCGCCCGGGTGCATTTCTGCGGTATCGTCGATGGGCTCGGCAAACTGCTGGTGGACGAACTGGCAGGAAAGGGCAGACGGGTGCATTACGCCCATGCCGACGTGCGTGACGATGCCGTACTCGGCGCCCTCGTCGCAGGGGTTCTGAAGGCCGAAGGCCGACTCGACTTCGCCATCAATGCCGCCGGCATCAATCATCCGCCCGCCCGGCTCGCCGAGCTTGACCCGGCGATCTTCCGCGATGTGATGCAGACCAATGCGGAAGGCATTTTCCTGTCGATGCGCCACGAAATCCGTGCCATGCGCGAAACCCTTGTCCGTGATCAGAAGGCGTGTCCGGCCATCGTCAATATCGCGTCGGTGCTTGCCGACGCGCCGGCTCCTTTCATGGCCGCCTATGGGGCAAGCAAGCATGCGGTGATCGGTCTGACCCGCACGGCGGCCGCCGATCATGCGCAAGAAGGCATCCGGATCAACGCCCTCTCACCGGGGCCGACCGACACGCCGATGTTCCATCGGGCCCTGATTGAGATCGCAGGCGATGCCGCAAAATATGCCGGCGGTCTGCCGAAGGATGGGCCGCAGTCGGCCGACGAGGTCGCGCGCGCTGCGCTTTTCCTGTGCTCACGCGCCGCGCTCGGTTTCAGCGGACGGGAACTGGTGCTGGACCGGATCGCCCGGCTGCGATAGCAAGAAAGCTCATTCGGATGTCCTGAGAGGGAAACGGATGTCGGAAACGTGCCCCGGAGGCAAGGCACGGCAAGGCGACAAGGGACGGGAATGTCCATGACTGTATTCGGGCGATGGGTGCGCCGCGTACTCGACGATCCGCAGGTGCTGCTGTTGCTGTTGCTGCTTGCTGGCACCTTCGGTCTGTTGAACTTCTTCGCCCGTCCGCTTGCCCCGGTCATTGCGGCGGTGGTGCTCGCCTTTCTGCTCGACCGCCCGACCGAGCTGCTGCGCCGGCGCGGCTGGCCGAACTGGGCGGCAAGCACGGTGGTCTTCACCGGATTTCTGGCCCTGGTCGTGCTGGGTGCCCTCGTGATCCTGCCGCCCGTCGTCAAGCAGTTCGAGCAGTTTCTTGCCCTTGTCCCCGACATGGTTGCGCGCCTGCGAAGCGCCGCGCTCGGCCTTCCGGATTCATTTCCCGGCCTCGTCAGCCCGGAATTCGTGCAGGATTTCTTTGAAGGTATCGGCCGCGCCCTGACTTCGGGCGGGCAGGCGCTGCTCGACACGGTGCTCAGCAGCGTGCGCGGCGCCGTTACCCTTGCCGTCTATCTGATCCTGATTTTGCTGATGCTTTTCTTCTTCATCAAGGACAAGCGGGCGATCCTTGGCTGGCTGGCGAGCTTCCTTCCGCAGGAACGCCCGTTGCTCGATGCCGTCTATTGCGAAGTCGTGGAAGGAGCGGGCAACTATGCGCGCGGCAAATTCTACGAGATCCTGATCGTCGGGGTGGCCGCCTGGCTTACCTATCTGCTGCTCGATCTTCGCTTCGCCGTGCTGCTCGCGCTGATTACCGGCCTGTCGGTGGTGATCCCCTATGTCGGTGCGACGGTGGTCACCTTTCCGGTCGCGATGGTCGCCTTCTTTCAATGGGGGATCGGGCCGGAATTCTTTGCCGTCCTCATCGCCTATTTGATTCTGCAGGCAATCGACGGCAATCTCCTTGCTCCGCTGCTGATGAGCGAGGTCGTGCGTCTGCACCCCAATGCGGTGATCCTGTCGATTCTCATCTTCGGTCACCTTTGGGGGGTCTGGGGCGTCTTCTTCGCGATCCCGCTGGCTGTTCTGATCCACGCGGTGATCGAAGCCTGGCGCTGTCACAACGATCCTGCCTGCGATATGGCTACGGCAGTGGATGGGGCGCCCGACTGAGCGGTGGAGTTCGCAGGCATGATCCCGGGCGGCGGCTGGCAGGAATTCGCGCACGAGCTGATCGTCAGGGCGCCGGCTCTGCGGCTTGCCGTCTTTCTCGGTGTCCTTGCGCTGATGGCCGTGCTCGAGGCATGGCGACCGCAGCGACCGAGACGCTGCCCGCGGCGAGCGCGTTGGCCTGCCAATCTGGCGATGGTGGCGCTCGGCGCCGTGCTCAAT
>RFIU01000022.1 GCA_003695555.1 Alphaproteobacteria bacterium | reverse complement strand
CTCGAACATGCCGCCGTAAAGCTTGCCGCCAAGGGCTGCGACTGGATCGTCGCCAATGACGTGTCGGCTGCCGGCGGGGCGATGGGCGGCGCGCACAATCGCGTCTGGCTGCTGCGCAAAGAGGGCAGCGAGAGCGAAGAGTGGCCGAAAATGACCAAGGAGGAGGTCGCCCGCCGGCTCGCCCGGGAAATTGCAGCCTTTCTGACCGGCCCCGAGCACCGCGAGGCCGCCGAATGAGAGGCGAAGCACCCGCCGGTGCCGGGTCTTCGTCCGCTTCCCGGGCAGGAGTGCGGGTTGCGATCCGCCGTCTCGCCCATGGCGCGGACCTGCCCTTACCTGCCCCCGAAACGGAAGAGAGCGCCGGCATGGACCTGCGAGCCGCGCTCGACGAGCCGCTGGTCATCGCACCGGGGCGCTTCGCGCTCGTCCCGACCGGCTTCGCCATGGCCCTTCCCCCCGGCTATGAGGCACAGGTGCGGCCGCGCTCGGGACTGGCGGCAAGACACGGCATCAGCGTGCTCAACACGCCGGGTACGATCGATGCCGACTATCGCGGCGAGGTGAAGGTGATCCTGATCAATCTGGGCAGCGAGCCCTTCACCGTCGAGCGCGGCATGCGCATTGCGCAGATGGTCGTCTGTGCCTTGCCGCGCGTTGCGGTCGAGGCGGTCGAAACGCTCCCCGTGAGCGAGCGCGGCACGGGCGGCTTCGGCTCGACGGGCGTATAGGGGCGCTCGGCTGCGCCCCATCATCGGATCCGGATGCGCTCGCCGAGGATCGGTACCCTGACATCGGGCCAGCCGAGCCGGTGCTCGAGCGCGTGGCGCAGGGCATCCGCCGCCGCCGGTTCGCCATGCACGACGAAACACTGTCGCGGCGGGCGGCGGAAACCTCGTGCCCATGCCAGCAGTTCGTCCCGATCAGCATGGGCGGAGAGCATGTCGAGACTCTTCACCTCGGCCCGGACCGGGACCATGCGACCGTGAATCTTCACCTCCCGTGCGCCGTCGAGCAGCTTGCGGCCGCGCGTCCCACCGGCCTGAAAGCCGGTGAACAGAATCAGATTGCGATGGTCGGGCAGATAGGCTGCCAGATGATGCAGCACCCGCCCGCCGGTCGCCATGCCGGCTGCCGAAATGATGATCTTCGGCCGCCGGTCGCGATCCAAGGCGGCGGAGGCTTCCCAGTCACGAACATAATGGGCGGTCGCGCAGACCGCCCGGCAATCATCCGGGGCCAAGCGCAGTTCATCCTGGAAGGCGCAGGTGAGATCGGAAACATGGATCGCCATCGGACTGTCGAGATAGATCGGCAGCGTGCGCGGGATTCGGCCGTCCTTCCTGAGACGATGGAGATGATAGAGCAGGAGCTGTGCACGGCCCACCGCGAAAGCGGGAATGACGATGGTTCCCCCTCGCTGGATCGTGCGATGGATCAGCTTTTCCAGCCTCTTTTGCGGATCGGTACGGTCATGCCGTCGGTTGCCGTAGGTAGACTCGATCACCAGCACGTCCGCTTCCTCGATACGCGCCGGCGCCATCATCATCGGCGAATGCAGGCGGCCGAGATCGCCGGTGAACACCAGCCGGCGACCCGCCGTCTCGATCTCGATGATCGCTGCGCCGAGAATGTGACCGGCATGATGAAAGCGCGCCTGCACACCCCTTGCCGGCGAGAAGGGGCACCCGAAATCATGGGCGACGAACTGCGGCAGAACGGCGCGGGCATCCTCGGCGGTATAGAGCGGGCGGGCCGGGCGGTGCTTCGAGAAGCCCATTCGGTTGGCGAGTTCGGCGTCGTGTTCTTGAAGATGGCCGGAATCGGGAAGCAGGATCCCGGCAAGCGCTACCGTCGCCCGCGTCGCATGGATCGGTCCGCGATAGCCATCAAGCCGCAGACGCGGCAGATAGCCGCTATGGTCGAGATGGGCGTGGCTGACAAGCACAGCATCCAGACGGGTCGGATCAAAGGGCGGCCGGCGCCAGTTCAGGCGTCGCAGATACTTGTAGCCCTGGAACAGGCCGCAATCGACGAGCAGGCGCCCGCCCGCCGTTTCGAGAAGAAACTTCGAACCCGTTACGGTTGCCGCTGCACCCAGGAAGCGGATCGCGGTCGAACGGTGACGATGCCGGCTCATCGGCGGATTCTCCTGACTTTCCGCAACCCCTTTTCTCCTCTCGACCCGCCGGGCGGGGCAGCCGGCCGATGACCGCGACCATCGCAATTGGTATTGCCGACCTGCCATATACGTTTCCGATGCATAAGAGGTTCATCGGCCCCTGCCCGACGATTGCCTTGATGCGGGGATGACAGCATCGGCGGCAGGCGGCATGATGGTCGTCAGCGTTGAACACGGTCTGGAGAGAAAACCGGAATGCAGATACGTGCGGCGGTTCTTTCGCGTATGGGCATGGAACGCCCCTACGCGCACACGCGCCCTCTAGCCATCGAAACCCTGAACCTTGCGGATCCGGGGCCGGGTGAGATTCTGGTCGAGATTCGGGCGGCCGGCCTGTGCCATTCGGATCTTTCGGTCATCGAGGGGGCACGGCCTCGTCCGCTGCCCATGGCCCTGGGGCACGAAGCCGCCGGCATCATCCGGAAGGTCGGCGAAGGGGTGGAAAATCTCTCGATCGGGGACCATGCGGTGCTGGTTTTCGTGCCGGCCTGCGGACATTGCGCTCCCTGCCTCGACGGCCGTCCCGCTCTCTGCGAGCCGGGAGCGAAGGCCAATCTTGAAGGGACGCTGCTGTCGGGGGCGCGACGCCTTTCACGCAGCGATGGCAGCCCCGTGAACCACCATCTGGGGGTCAGCGCCTTTGCCGATCACGCGGTGGTCGATCATCGCTCGGCAGTGCGCATCGACCCCGATCTGCCCTTCACCGAAGCGGCGCTGTTCGGCTGTGCGGTCATCACCGGTGTCGGTGCCGCCATTCATGCGGCCGGCATTCGTCCGGGCGAGTCGGTTGCGGTGGTCGGGCTCGGCGGCGTCGGCCTCAATGCCCTGCTGGGTGCCCGTCTGGCCGGCGCGGACCGAATCATCGCCGTCGATCTCGCGCAAGACAAGCTGACGCTTGCCCGTGAACTCGGCGCCAGCGACACCATCCGTGCCGACGATCCCGACGCGGCGGCAATGATCCGGGAATGGACGGGCGGTGGCGTCGATCGGGCGCTGGAAATGGCGGGCTCGCCGGCCGCTCTTGAACTCGCCTGGTCGGTAACCCGCAGGGGCGGAACGACGGTCAGCGCCGGATTGCCCCACCCGGACCGCCGCTTTGCCCTTGCCCCCGTGCAGCTCGTCGGCGAAGAGCGGACGTTGAAGGGATGCTATCTCGGCTCCTGCGTCCCGGCCCGGGACATCCCGGCGCTCGTTGCGCTCTATCGCCACGGCCGTCTGCCGGTGGACCGTCTGATGAGCCGGACCCTGCCGCTCGATGACATCAACGCGGCTTTCGATGCCCTGGCCGAGGGACGCGTCGTCCGACAGGTGGTGACGATGGACTGACCGGGCCTGCGAGACGCCAAACGCCGGTGTTGCGAAAAAAAGGCAAATCACTCAACCCGGATCTTTCGTGAGGGTATGAAGGCGGTTTCGAGAATCAGGTGGGTTTCATCCCTGTTCGCTGCGGGAAAAAAGCAGCGATGTTCAACAGATTGTTAAAGCTTGTTTCCCTATCTTCCCCGAAGTGAAAAAAAGAGATTTCGATTCAAATGCCGGACTTTCGTCAGCCGGCCGACCGACGGATCGCATCTGCGATCTTGTCGCCGTCTGCCGTGCCGTGCGAGGAACGGGGGTGAAGAAATCGCGGAAACGGACAGGCATCGCCGGGGATGGCGAAGATGGGGTGGATACTGGATTGATCGGGTCGGATGCTGGGTTCTCGCCATAAACGACGCAATGTCCATTTCGAGGTCCACGGATTGCGCGGCAGCAGCTGGACGGTCCTCGAAATCTTCGACGATCAGGGGCAAGCCACCCGTGCGGCGGACAAGCTGTTCCGCTCGACCACCTATCAGGCCGTACGGGTCCTCAAAGAGCGCTATGATCCCAAGACCGGCCAGTTCCACTCATTCGAGATTCTCTACAAGGGGCGCAAGCTCAAGCCTTCCAAATTCGACGCCGGCCGTCCCGCCGCCCTTTGCGAAAGCCCTCAGGACTTCTTCTCCCAGGCGGGTCGTCGCACGATTGCCGAAAATCTCCGTTCGACTCTCGACCAATGGGAGATGACCCCTCTCGAGATCCTCTACAATCTCGACAATTATCTGCGGCTGGACCAGGCCGGCACCGCCATCCAGGCCGCCGTTCAGCGGGCGGCGGTCTCCCAGGTGAAGGAAACCGGCGAGTCGGTCGGCGAGCGGATGAAGAAACTCTATCAGCTCATCGACACTGCGGTCGCCGACCTCAAGAAGTTCCAAGAGCGGGGCTTTCCGGTCATCGATGAAAAGCGCTTTTCCGAACTGCTGGAAAGCCTTTCAGAAAAGGAAGGACGCCGCTTCATTCTCTGTGGGGCCATCGCGGCCGACCTGCGCAAGTGCGAAGGGGCTCACGCCAAGCTGCGCCGGCTGGTTGCCCTGATGGGCGAGAACCATCCCCGCTGGGTGGCGCGCATTCTTGACAATTTCATTTCCGAAACCCTGATGAACGCCGGGCTCATCGAGAAGCTTCTCGACGAGACCGACGTCGTGGAGCGGTTGATCGGAATCGGGCGGCTTGCCCGCGGCCGGCTGTCGGACACCGAGCGAGGCGGGCCGGAGCTGCGCGATCTCAATCGCTATCTGCAGCTGGAACTGCTGCCGGCGACTCGCGAAATGCTGCTCGATCAGCTGGGACAGGCACTCAAAGGCAACACCCGCCTGAGCAGCGGGAATCTGCGTGACCGTTGTCGCGCCATCGCCCGCCTGAAGGACCATCTGATCCGCGAAGAACTGGACTTCTCCATCGAGGGAACCGCATTTTCGGAAATTCTCGAGACGCGCTGTGCGCGCCTGCTCAATGCTCCTTCGATCGCCGCCTATCTGGAAGAATTCCGCACACCGGCCGACAAGTTGGCGGCGCTGCTGGATCTCGAACCCTTCGTCATCGGCCCTGCCAACAAGCGCATGCTGGCCAATTACATGCTCCCCCTCGTCACATCGTCCCAGAACGAGGCCTTCTGGTGCCAGGGCGACGAATCCCCCACCCGAAAGGCGCGGCGGCTGGTCTGCATGCAGCAGCGGGTGCTGGCCTCCAGCCTGCAGGAGCTGCATCGCGAGATGCTGGCAGGCCGGCTCGACCAGCTTTGCGTGCATGTCTATGAGGAAGCCGAACTTTTTCAGCGGTTGCGGCGGCAGAAGAAGAGCGCCTTCGTGCGGGCCGAACAGCTTCTTGCTCTGATCGCCGACGGCTATTTCACCGAGGGACGGGCGCGCGAACTTGCGGTCGAGGAGATCAAGCGCTACATGCGCGACAAGAGCTTCATGCAGGGCCTTGCGGAAATCGATGATTCCGAGGAACGCAAGAAGCGCCTTCTCGCCTTTCGCAGCCTGCTGGCGCGTGCCGGCATCGCCGAGGACGGGACGTCCGGAAAGCAGACGTCACCTGCTTCTGGTGAGACGGCATGATGAAATCGGTATGGCCGAAACCGCCCTCCAACCATCGGCGGCCATGACCGATGCGAAGATGAAGAACGGATCCACCGGATCATGAGCGAAAAAGGCCCGCGCGATTTCGGCTTTCCCCGCTGGGGCGGCTATCAGCGGGAACGTTCGCCCGTCAGCCAGCGGATGTGCGACCACCAAGGCTGCAACGAGCGCGGTGACCACCCCGCCCCGCGCGGGCCCTTTACCCGCGAGCGCTGGTATTTCTGCCGTCGCCATGCCGCCGAATACAATCGCAACTGGAACTTCTTCGCCGGCATGAGCGAAGAGGCGATCCGCAACTTCATGGCCGGAGAACAGGCCGCTTCGCGCGCCTGGGCCCAGAGCGCCAGCTGGTCCTTCGCCGCCGATTCCTGGAGCAGCGGCGAGAAGGCGGCGTTCGCCGCGCTCGAGCTGGATCCCGGCGCGGATCTGGAGGAGGTGAAGGCCAGTTACCGGCGTCTGGCCAAGAAATTTCATCCCGATCTGGCCGGCAGCAATGACGAGAACACGGCCCGCCGCTTCCAGGAGATCCAGACCGCCTATGACATTCTGAGCCGACGCCTCGGCATGCAGGATGATGAAACCCGGCCGAGCGAAGCCGGACGGGGGTAAGCGGAGTCATACGGAATCGAGCCTGTCGCGGGGAAGCCGGACAGCAGCGGCGAAGAAGGATGGCAGCTGCGAAGAAGGACGGCAGCGGCGAAGAAGGACGGCAGGACCGTCTCAGCTGCCCGGCGCAGCCCATGGACGCATCAGCACGAACCAACCGCATCCTGCCTACCAGCGCAGCCGCTCGATACGCCAGTCCGGCTGCCAGGGCCAGCCCGCAAAAAAATTCCTCACACCTTCGCGCCCCAGCTGTGAAGCATGAAGGCCGCCCTCGACGAACAGACTGGCAAGCCGACCGGCGCGGGCACCGGCGATATCGGTTTCCATGCCGTCACCGATCGCCAGAATTTTCCGCTTCGCCACCGCTGCCCCGGCAGCCGAAGCGATCCGCCGGAAAGCTTCCTGATAGATCGTCGGCCCCGGCTTGCCGGCCAGCATGACCGTTCCGCCGATTTCCTCATAGAGGTCGCCGAGCAGCCCCGCACAGGCAACCTTGCGGCCGCGATGGATCACCCAGCGGTCGGGATTGGCGACCAGCATCACGGCTCCCACCCGGCACCCTTCGCGAAGGACGGGGAGATGATCCTCGATCCGCTCATGGACCGGACCGGTGGCAAGCAGCAGGTCGGCCTCGCGGGGCTGATCCACCTCTTCGAGCGGCAGGCCCTCGACGGTGGGGCGATCGAATTTTGGGCCGAGATGGAAGAAGCGACGTCCCGACCAGTCACGTTCGAGAATGCGTCGGGCCATTTCTCCCGAGGTGACGAGGCCCGCATGAAGTGCCGGATCCAGCCCGAGACGATGAAGCCGGCGGGCGACCCTTTCTTCGCGCTGGGGACTGTTGGAGAGCAGGATCGCTACCCGCCCAGGGTCGCTGAAGTGCTCGAGCGCTTTCACGGCTTGCGGAAAGAGCCCGTCGCCGTCATAAAGCGTGCCCCATAGATCGAATAGTCCGGCCGCAAACCGTTCGGCGATCTCGCCAAGACCGCCGATCCGACCGGGAAGCGTCAGGCGTTTCACGACCGTGCGTCGGCGGACAGCTCGCGCGCCAGCCTCGGTTCGCCGAACAGGAATCCTTGGGCGAGGGGGATACCGCGATCGAGCAGCTCGACCACTTCGGTCTCGGCCTCGACCTTCTCGGCGACCGGCAGTATGTCGTGACGGCGCAGCTCCCGGGCCTTTTCATCGCCACCTTCGAGCAGCTGCGAAACCGGAATCTTGACGAAGCCGACGTCGCGCGTGCGCAGCTCTTCGGGCGAAAAGGATAGGTCTTCTACGCGGTCAAGAGAGAAGCGATAACCGGCGCGCGCCAGCATGTCGAGAAGGCGGCGCGTTTCGCCCTCGACTCCGGCAAAGTAGTTCTGGGAGAATTCGAACACCAGTCGCTGGGAAAATTCCCGATTGGCGATCATGTAATCGACGAACTGCGGGAAGAATTCCTCGTCTTCCACCGAACCTTCGGCAATGTTGCAGAAGAACCGCACGCCCGCCCGCCGTTTGCCGAGCTTGCGGACGAGCTGGATCAGCCGGAAGAGCAGCAGATTGTCCACCGTTCCCATCAGCCCGGTGCTTGCTGCAACGGGCAGGAAGTGCCGGGGATAGAGGATCCGCTGTTCTTCATCGCGCACCCGCGAGAAGCATTCATAATGGACATGCCGTCGCGACGGCAGGGCGACGATCGGCTGCAGATAAAGATCGACACGGTTCTCGGTCAGTGCGCCGCGCACGATCTTGAGCAGGCTTTCCTGATCGACCCCCTCGGGCGAAAAGATCCGCTCGCGCGGGCCGCCGTCCTCGCCACGCTGCGGCGCACCCCTCGCTTCACCCGACCCTTCATCCGCCGCGCTCGGCACGGGACCGGCACCCGTCCTGCCTTCCCCGCTGCCGGAGCGTTCGACGACCTGCTTGAGCAGCGTCTGAAGGACCTGCAGTTCCTTGATCATGCGCTCGTTTCGGGCATCGGCATCCTGCTGATCGGCGCGGATCCCCTGTAGTTCGCTGCCGAGCCGTTCGGTGCGCTTCTGCAGGCTTCGCGTCGTGCGTTCGAGACTTCCCAGGCGCGCCCCCAGATTGCCCTTGCCGAGCAGGATCTGAAGCAGAACGCCGAGCCCCATCATGGCGATCGCCAGAAGCTCGGCGAGGCGGGGAGAGATCCCCGTCCAGTCGGGCAGGAAGCGGACCACCACCAGCGCACCGACGAAATAGCCGAAAAAGATCAGTATCTGAAAAAGGATCGAGGCCATGCCGCAGCTTCTCCCTTCCGCCCCGCGCCCCCTGCCGGACATCACGTTACATGCCGGGCGAGCCTAGCCCAGCCATTCAGGCCTTGTGAAGCACAGGTGCCGGGCGCGGGGGCCGAGAAGCCCGCGCCGCCGCCTCAAGAACCGACCCGGTCGGCGGGAAAGATCAATCGACAGATCAGGCCCTGCGGAGATGCCCGACGCCCATCGTCTTCATCGCCATCCCCCGATCTGCCCTTTCCCCTCGACCGGGTGCGGTCGGCAGGCGGGGCCGGGTCTGGTGTCTTCATCTCCATACGTCCGCCGTGCATCTCGATATAGGTCTTGGCCATCGGCAGGCCGGCGGTCAGCCGCGGCACCGGCGAGGTATAGACGTCCTCGGCCTCTTCGGCAGCAGCGATCGCCCGCTCGACATCCTCGATGGTCAGCGATGGACCGGCATCCTCGAATTCCAGGAACACGCCGCCCTCGCCGGTCCGGCCGATCCGGCAGACAATCGGGGTATCCTCAGGGCTTGCGCGCATCGCATTGTCGAGCAGCGCCTCGATCATCTTGTCGACCAGACGCAGATCCGCGAACAGCGGCGGAATGCCGGCCTCGATCGCGAAGACGATGCGCGCGGCCTCCTCGCGATGATCCGAACGCCGGACGATGCGCCGCACCAGCGGTTCCAGGGCAAGATAGCCCTCTTCCAGAATGAAGGCGTCCGGCTCCTCGCCGAGAGCGGCGGCGAGCATGTCCTCGATGCGAAACAGCAGCTCCCGGCCGGCGGCATGGATGTCGCGCGCATAACGGGTCCGTTTTTCATCGTCGAGCGGGATCAGATCGCCCGCCTGCAGCAGTTCGGACAGGCCGAGAATGCCGTTGAGCGGCGTGCGCAGATCGTGACTGAGCCGCGCCAGCATCCGTTCGCGCGCCGTACGCGCCCGCGCGAGCTCTGCGCTCAATGTGTCGAGCTTGGTCGCAAGATCGGCATTCTCTTCCCGCAGTACGGCGACATAACGAAGCGGCGTTCCCCGCCCCCCGAAAGGGCGGAAATTGGCTCGACAACGATTCCTGCCGCCGTCGCGATGGCGAAGCTCCAAGGCAATGCGCAGCGGCTGATGGCGGATCAGATCGCGACGTATCCGCTCCTGGGCCTTCCTGTCGGTCTTTGCGTGCAGCAGCGAGAGAAAGTTGCGTCCCATCACCTTCGCCTTGTCGCCACCAGCCAGTCCCAGCAGGCGCAGCGCGGCGGGGTTGATGTCCGAGACCTTGACGAGATGTTCTTTGAAATCGAGGTCGAGCAGAAAGATTGCCGCAGTCGTCTGCTCGAATACGGCGTCGAAGAGACCGATCCCGTCGGACCGAATCTCAAGTCTCGGGAATTCTATTGGATGAAAACGTAGCGGCTCTTTCGAGCCTTCCGTTTTTTCTGAACCTGCCAATTTTCATCTATTCCATATGGACGACGAAAGATGCGGCGGCCCCATCCAGGATTCATTCAGAATTTCTTTAAGCGAGGCCGTCTGTCTTTATCGCCCGAAGCCCTCTTTGCGTGCGGCGGCATTCTGGTCCGGAACTCGGTTTGAGATCAAGGATGAAATTTTCAAAAGATTTCAATTGCAGGCTGTGACAGGCAGGTTGCGGATTGCGATACCAGATGGATGATTCCTCTCTCTTTCGATGGTCCGGCTGTCTTGTTTCCCGGTCATGACATGCTAGTCTGCCTCTCTCGCATCGGCTGCCGGAAACCGGTCGAGAGGACCGGCATCGCTGTTCGCGGGGGCAGGAATTGCATATCGGATAAGAGACGGAATGGAGGAAGGGATCATGGCGATTGAAGATCTGACGGAAGCGGTGCGTGAACGGGTCGGCGGCGGGTCGATCTCCGGGGTGCTGAAATTCGATCTTGGTGATGCGGGCGTCATCCGCATCGACGGCACCCAGTCGCCGCCGGTGGTGGACAACAGTGATGGAGATGCCGATTGCACCATCAAGGTGTCGGAAGAGGATTTCCGAGACATCATGGAAGGCCGCCAGAATGCGCAGATGGCCTTCATGATGGGCAAGCTGAAGGTCGAGGGCAACATGGGCCTTGCGATGCAGCTCGCCGGAGCCCTTTGAGGGCGTGAACGCCACGCCGCCGGTTGCATCGGACGCCTTTGCCATCCACAAGGGACCGGCCCCGAGCTTATGGCCGGCGCGCCTGCCCCGAGACGGCTGAAAGGGCTGCGGGATGCACGGAAAACGCTGGCCTTGGGTCGCGCTTGGACTTTTCGTTCTGATCATCGCCGGTGGCGTACTGGTGACGCTGCGCGGGGAAGCGTGGCTGCGAAAGGCGCTGGTCACGCAAGGGAGCGAGGAACTCGGTGTCTCCGTCGCCTTGCGCAGCCTTTCCTTTTCGCCCTTCGTCGGCCGTGCCGGGATCGAGGGGCTGACGATCGGCGAGCCACCGGGTTTCGGCGATGCCCCCGCCCTGGAGCTGGGCCGGGCTGTGCTGCGTCTCGACCCATGGGCGATCTTCGACGATCCCATGACGATCGAAGGGATCACCGTCGAGGGGCTTCATGTCCGCTTCATCTGGCGTGACGGTCGGAGCAATCTTACCGCCCTCAAGCAACGTCTCGACGAACTGGCCGCCCGATTGGGAAGCCGTGACGAGGCCGAAGAGGGGCCGGCGCTGCGCATCCGCGAACTGCGGCTGGCGGACATCCGAGTGACGGTTGCAGGCGAACTTCCCGACGCGATCGCCGGTACGATCGGGGCGCGAAACCGGAGCGGCGAACGCACCCTTACCCTTGCCGACATGAGGCTTACCGACATCGGCGGGCGGGATGGCGTACCGGCGAGCGAGGCCCTGCGCCTCGTCCTGCAGGCACTCATTCCCCAGATCGAGAAGGCAGCAAGGTCGCAGCTGGCAGAGCGGGCAGGCCGCAAGTTGAAGAAGAAAGTCAAGAAGAAGGCGCTCGACAAGCTGCGCGGTCTGCTCGAAGGCAAGAGTCGATCCTCGCCGGCGCCATCGCCTGCCGTCCCCGACGATAACGGCGGGTGATCGCTCGCCTTCGACCGGGCTAGACTTGCGCGAGCGAAAAACACGAGCGGGCGGGCGATTGCGGACAATGCCCGCCTTCGCACTTGCAATCGATCGGAATGATGAGGCTGAACATGGATCTGGAATTCAGCGCCGAGGACCGCGCCTTTCGTGACGAGGTACGCGAATTCTTCGCCACCGCCCTGCCCGCCGACATCCGCGACAAGGTCGAACGCGGCCTCTCGCTGACCAAGGACGAGATCGTCCGCTGGCAGCGGATCCTCTATGACCGCGGCTGGATCGCCCCGCACTGGCCGAAGGAATACGGCGGCTGCGGCTGGAATGCGGCGCGCCAGTATCTCTTCAATGTCGAAATGGGGCTCGCCGGCGCGCCCCGGCCGATCCCCTTCGGCCTTAACATGGTCGGCCCCGTCATCTACACCTTCGGGACTCCCGAACAGAAGGAATTCCATCTGCCGAAGATTCTGCGGTCCGAGATCTGGTGGGCGCAGGGCTATTCCGAGCCCGGTGCCGGTTCCGACCTCGCCTCGCTGTCGATGACGGCGCGCCGCGAGGGCGACGAATACATTCTCAACGGCACCAAGCTGTGGACCACCATGGCCCACTGGGCGGACTGGATCTTCGTGCTTGCCCGCACCTCGCGGGAGGAAAAGCCGCAGCAGGGCATCTCCTTCATTCTCGTGGACATGACGACCCCCGGCATCACGGTCGAACCGATTATCACCATCGACGGCTTCCATCATGTCAATCAGGTGACCTTCGAGGATGTCCGCGTTCCGGTCGCGGGTCGCGTCGGCGAGGAGGGCAAGGGCTGGACCTGCGCCAAGTTCCTGCTCGCCAATGAACGGCAGGCGATCGCCGACATCGGCGCCAAGAAGCGGATGCTGACGAAGCTGAAGCGACTGGCGCTCGGCGTATCGCGCGGCGGCCGGCCGCTGGCCGAGGATGCCGACTTCGCCCGCCGGCTCGCCGATCTCGAGACGCAGGTGATGGCGCTCGAATATACCGAGCTGCGCTATCTCGACGCCCAGATGCGCGGTGCCGAACGCGGCTTCGAACCATCGATCCTCAAGATCCGCGGCACCGAACTGCAACAGGCGCTTTCCGGCCTCTACATGGAAGCTCTCGGCCAGTATGCCCTCGCCTATCCGGAGGGCTTCGAGGAGCCCGGGCGCAACGAGCCGGAGATCGGCCCGCCCGGCACCCAGGGCGGCATCGCTCACTTCCTGTTCTCGCGCGCGGCGACGATCTACGGAGGATCGAACGAGATCCAGCGCAACATCATCGCCAAGATTCTGCTCGCCGCCGCCTGACCCCTCGCCCTACTTGACCCCGGTACGTCGCGGCGCGTAACAGGTGCCGCAGGTGCGCATGAGCGCGAAGGGTAAGGGTGATGCTCGAAAGACTGGGGCGCTGGGCGCTGGTCGTGAGTTTTCTTGTCGTGCTGGCAGGCCTTGCCCTGCTGCTCGTCGGGCCCGGCGCGCTCGATCGATGGCTGCCGCATCGCAGCATCGAGCGCATCGATTTCGCGACGCTGCCCGCCGATCATCCGCGCGGCTTTCTTGCTTGCTCGCCTGGGCTGTGCCCGAAAGAAGCCGTCGATCTGACGGTCGAACCACTGCCGCTCGCCCCGGATGAGGCACGCCGGCGGCTCTTCGCCTTCATCGATGCCTCCCCCGAGAT
>RFIU01000251.1 GCA_003695555.1 Alphaproteobacteria bacterium | reverse complement strand
CCCGCATCGCGGGGATTGCTGAAGCGCTCGAGGCGGTCGCCGAGCTTTCCGATCCGGTCGGCAGCGAAATCGCCCGCTGGCAGATGCCGAGCGGTCTCGACATCGCCCGCGTGCGGGTACCGCTCGGTGTCATCGGCATCATCTACGAAAGTCGTCCCAATGTCACCGCGGACGCCGCCGCTCTCGCCCTGATGGCCGGCAATGCCGCGATTCTGAAGCCGGGGTCGGAATCGATGGGCTCGGCGCGCGCCATTCATGCGAGTCTCGTCGCAGGGCTGGAAGCGGCGGGACTGCCGGCGGCCGCCGTCAGTCTCATCGACATTCCCGACCGCCGCGTCGTCGGCGCGCTGCTGCGACTGGCCGAACTCGTTGACGTCATCGTCCCGCGCGGCGGCCGCTCGCTGATCGAACGCGTCATGGTCGACAGCCGCATTCCTGTGCTCGCCCATCTCGAAGGGCTGTGCCACACCTATGTTCATGCCAGCGCGGATCCGGCGAAGGCGCGACGCATCGTTCTTAATGCCAAGATGCGCCGCCCCGGCATCTGTGGCGCGACCGAAACGCTGCTGATCGACGCAGCGGTGGCGGATGCCCTGCTGCCCGCCATTGCCGACGATCTGATCGCGGCCGGCTGCGAGCTGCGCGGCTGCACGCAGGCACGCGCCATCGACCCGCGCATCGGAGAGGCGAGCGAAGCGGACTGGCGCACCGAATATCTTGACGCGATTCTTTCGATCCGGGTGGTTCCGGGTCTGGAGGCAGCACTCGATCACATCTCGCGCTATTCTTCCGGTCACACCGAGGCGATCGTCGCCGAGGATGAAGCGGCACTCGAAACCTTCCTCAAGCGCGTTGACAGCGCCATCGTTCTGGCCAATGCCTCGACGCAGTTCGCCGATGGCGGCGAGTTCGGCATGGGCGCCGAGATCGGGATTGCCACCGGCCGGCTGCATGCGCGTGGTCCCGTCGGGGTCGAACAGCTGACCACCTTCAAATATGTCGTGCGGGCCGACGGCCTGACCCGACCCTAGGGCGGCGGGCATGACGCTGCGCGCAATACCGGAATGCCCGCAAGATTCCCTGCTTTCCGCACGCCGGACGACAAGCGGCCGCTTTCCCCGCCCGCGCGCGCCGAATGGCAGCTCGCCGGCCGCCGGCCTCGCCCGGCTGCCGAAGGGGCGCCAGCTCAAAATCGGTCTGATGGGCGGCTCGTTCAATCCAGCGCATGCCGGACATCTGGCGATCAGCCACGAGGCATTGCGGCGACTCGATCTCGATCAGGTCTGGTGGCTGGTCTCGCCGGCCAATCCCCTGAAGGATCCCTCGACCCTTGCTCCGGTCGAGATACGGCTCACCCGCGCTCGCCGGCTCGTCGGCCGCGACCGGCGTATCCGCGTCCTTGCCATCGAAGGAAGTCTCGGCTTGCGCTACACGGCCGACACCGTCGAACTGCTCGCCGACCGCATGCGGGGTACCCGTTTCGTCTGGCTGATGGGGGCGGATAATCTCGCCCAGTTCACACGCTGGCGACGATTCGCCGACATCGCCCGGACGGTGGCGCTTGCGATCCTCGACCGGCCCCACTATTCTATAAGCGGGCTGAATGCGAAGTTCGCAGCCCGTTTTCGGCACGGACGCCTGAAGACTGGAGCCTTGAAAGCACTTGCAACGGCACCGACCCCGGCCTGGGCATTTCTTGTCATCCCTCTGCATGCGGAATCCGCGACCGCGATCCGCCGCGAATGCGGCGGGCGCTGGTGGGCCGGACGATTGATGCCATGAAGAAGGAGAACGAAGGCTTGCACGCCACTCCGACGACCGCCGATCGAAGTCCCGCGCCGGGACAGATCGCCCCCGAACGGATCGCCGAGGAAATCATCACCCTGCTCGACGAACGCAAGGCCGAAGACATCGTCAAGATCCCGCTTGCCGGCAAGACGACGATCGCCGACCATATGGTGATCGCCTCAGGCACGTCGCACCGCCAGGTCTCGGCGCTGGCCGAGCAGCTGTTGCGTCGCCTGAAGGAACTGGGACTGGGCCGTGCCTCGGTCGAGGGGCTGGAGACCGCCGACTGGGTGCTGATCGATACCGGCGATGTCATCGTCCATCTCTTCCGGCCCGAGGTGCGCGCCTTCTACAATCTGGAAAAGCTGTGGGGCAGTGCGGTCGCCACCGTCGCCCCCGAAGTCGAGGCGGCGACCACGCACTGATCGCCATCGCCCGCAAGGCCTCGCGGCGGTGCGGCCCACCGCCATCGAGCGGCGACCGCCGGAAGTCTTCATGGCACTGCGCGAAACCGACTGAGCAAGCCGGCGCGCTCGTGCCGATGCCGGCCGCGCCCCCATCCGAAAACCCGCACGGCGGGAAGACGACGGCCCTTTCGCCGCCCGGCAGCCCACGCGCATCGCGCGCGCATCGACCAACGCCGACTCGAGATTCGAGGTGCTGGCAAGGGCAGCCCACGCGCATCGCGCGCGCATCGACCGCACGGCGGGCGTTCAGTGCAGACCTTCGGGCGAGCGCCAGTGACGATCGGCGCGGGCGATGAAGCCGGCCGGATCGGCCAGCCACTTCTTCTGGGTTGCGCGGTCATAGTTCAGATAGAGCCGACCATCGACGATCCGCCAGTAGCGCGGGTTGCCGGGCGCCGCCTTGCCGTCGGCCGCCGCCCAGGCGCAGAAGCCACCGTACTGCGGCATGTACTTCTGCGGATCCTGACGGAAGCGCTCGCGATTCTCGACGCTCGCGAAGCGCCAGGTGGCGCCCAGATATTCCAGTGAAATACCGGGTGCGCCCTTCACCGGCCGATGTTCGGTGAAATAGGCGACCGGATCATAGCCGCCGACCGCAAATCCCTTCGCGAACCAGCCACCGCCCGAGGTGTAGATGCGGTGATGCGCGTCCGGCGACACGTCCCCCGGCGGCAGCGTGCCGGCACCCGCCACATCTCCGGCGACGGCCGCAGCGGTGACGAACCACACGAGCCCGCACAGCAGCGCCCATGCCCCCCATCGAATGCTTCCCCGACTCCCCGGCATGCGAGGAATGCCGAATGCGGCCGTTCTCATCATCCCTCCCCATGGTCCATGCGGCGTGCGTGTTCAGGCGAACCGCGTCCGCCCCCCTCTCAATGCACCGGCCTGTCCACCGGTCGCGACACCGCGCGGTCCCCTATCTGCCGAGAGGCCCTTCGGAACCTGAGCGAAGGGCCGTTCTGCGGATACGGCGAACGCCCGGCCCACCGCGGCCGGCCCGTCGATCGGCGCTTATCCCAGATGCTTGACGATCTCTTCCACCATCTTCTTGGCGTCGCCGAACAGCATCATCGTGTTGTCGCGATAGAACAGCTCGTTGTCGACGCCGGCATAACCGGGCGAGAGCGAGCGCTTGACGAACAGCACCGTGCCCGCCTTTTCGACATCGAGCACCGGCATGCCGTAGATCGGCGAGGACGGGTCGCTCTTCGCCACCGGGTTGGTAACGTCGTTCGCGCCGATGACGAAGGCGACATCGGTCTGGCCGAACTCGTTGTTGATGTCTTCGAGCTCGAAGACCTCGTCATAGGGAACATTCGCTTCCGCCAGCAGCACGTTCATGTGCCCCGGCATGCGGCCGGCGACGGGATGGATCGCGTATTTGACGGACACCCCGTGCTTCT
>RFIU01000250.1 GCA_003695555.1 Alphaproteobacteria bacterium | reverse complement strand
ACCAGGCAGCGGGCGAGGTCGACCACCTCCGGCTCGCGCGCGGCATTGGCGATCACCGTCTCGCCGGCGGCCAGGACGGCGGCCATGAGCAGATTCTCGGTCGCCCCGACCGAGATCTTCGGAAAGACGATGCGCGCACCCGAAAGCCCACCGGCCGGTGCCACCGCGACGACGTCGCCGGCATCCAGCTCGATCTCGGCACCGAGCGCGGCAAGCCCTTTCAGATGCAGGTCGATGGGTCGCGGCCCGATCGCGCAGCCGCCCGGCAGCGCGACCCGCGCCCGGCGGCCGCGCGCGAGCAGCGGACCGAGCACCAGGATCGAGGCACGCATCCGACGCACCAGATCATAGGGCGCATGGTCCGTCGTCAGATCGGCCACGTGCAGCGAGAGACGATCGCCATCACGCCGGCATTCGGCGCCGAGATGCTCGACGAGGCGACCCATCGAACGGATATCGGCGAGATCCGGAACATGTTCGAGAACCAGCGGCTTTTCGCTCAGCAGCGATGCGGCCATCAGCGGCAGTGCGGCATTCTTCGCGCCCGAGATCGACACCCGACCGACGAGCCGCCTTCCTCCCGCGATCCGCAAGCGATCCATGACCGTCCTTCTCCGCCCGATTTTTCGCAATAGGCGACACGCATGACGCCGTGGCGCCGCCCCGCCCTATCATGCAGCCCTTAACCTGCACCCTGACTCACCGATCAGGCCGTCATCTGGCGGAAATACGGCCGGCCGGCGGCGCGGCGACGACCTTAGAGCTTCGGCAGGGTGACCCCGCGCTGCCCCTGATACTTGCCCTGCCGGTCGGCATAGGAGACCTCACAGGGGCTGTCACCCTTCAGGAAGAGGAACTGACAGGCCCCTTCATTGGCGTAGATCTTGGCCGGCAAAGGCGTCGTGTTCGAAAATTCCAGCGTCACATGGCCTTCCCAGCCCGGCTCGAGCGGCGTCACATTGACGATGATTCCGCAGCGCGCATAGGTGCTCTTGCCGAGGCAGATCACCAGCACGTCGCGCGGAATCCGGAAATATTCCACGGTCCGCGCCAGCACGAAGGAATTCGGCGGAATGATGCAGACATCACCCTGTCGATCGACGAAGGACTGATGCGAAAAGTCCTTCGGATCGACCAGCGCATTGTCAACATTGGTGAAGATCTTGAACTCGTCGGCGACCCGCGCGTCATAGCCGTAGGAGGAAAGGCCGTAGGAGATCGTCCCCTCGCGCTTCTGGCCATCGACGAAGGGCTCGATCATGCCCTGCTCATGCGCCATTTTGCGGATCCAGTGGTCCGGCATCACCGCCATCGTTCACCCTTCCCTGCTGACCGGTGCCTGCCGCGCACCTAGCTTTTGTCGATGCGCGTCATTGCGCGCCCGCTGCTGCTCCTTGCGACGGCGCAGATTGGCGCGCAGCGCCGCCTTCAATCGCTCGGCACGTTGATCATTACTGCCCTTGCCGCCGCTCCTCGACATCGGCCGCACTCCCGCCGTTCGTCTTCCCGCGCATGCTTAGCGGGCATGACGGCGCGAGACAAGCGAGAGACTTTCCGGAGATCCTTCACCGCAGCAGCGACGCCTTCTGCCGGACGACCGACCGGCGGGTGCGCCGATGGCACTGGCCAGTCGCGGCAAGGCAGGACGAACGAGGGTATCGCAGGTGCCTCTTGCAAGGTCGATCGCCTTGTGGCAAAGACCGCCCCGCGATCCGCTCCGCATGGGCAAGCGCCTGCCGAGCACATGCGCGGATCCACCGCCGGCTTGCGGATACGTAAGCTGCCGTAGCTCAGGGGTAGAGCACTCCCTTGGTAAGGGAGAGGTCGTGAGTTCAAATCTCACCGGCAGCACCAGTCTTCACGTTTCTTTCCTTGCCTTTCCCCCGCCGATGCTCCTGCGCCGCAGCGCAAGCGCTGATGACCGTCTTCACAGATGAGGCGGACGCCTCCTCCCGATTCCGGGAAGCCGTTAACGGACGCCGATCGTTAACCATGTTCATCAACCACCTCTTTACCGCTGCGGGGCGATGAGGCGCGGCGAGGCCGCAAAGGCATCCCCTTTCGCCCCCGGAAAGCGGCGCCATCGGACCTCGTACCATCACACGCGATGAGTTCGTTTTTCGCGACTGCACGAAGCAAGGGATACCAGCCCATGACAACCTTCCGAATTCATTCTTTCCGGCGTCTCGCCCGTTTTGCGACGGCCGCCGCTCTCGCCTTCGCCATCTTCACCGGCTTCGGTTTCAACGCTCCGGCTCATGCCGCCACCAAGCAGGACTGGCTGAAGGCGGTTGCCCGCACGGTGGCCAAGAAGCAGACCTACCCGCGCTCGGCGCTGATGCGCGAAATCGAGGGCGCGGCCAAGATCCGCATCACCGTCGATCGCTCGGGGCGGATCACCGCCTTCGAGATTGTCCAGAAGACCGGCGAATCGATCCTCGACAAGGAACTCGAACGGCTCGTCAAGCGCATCGACCCGCTGCCCGCGCCACCGAGCGCTGCCGGTGACGGCGATCTGACACTGACCATTCCGGTGGTCTGGACGCTGCGCTGACACCCGATCAGCGCAGCGTCCAGACCACCGGAATGGTCAGTGT
>RFIU01000249.1 GCA_003695555.1 Alphaproteobacteria bacterium | reverse complement strand
TCTGAAATTCCTGCAGGCTGTTCAGCAGGTCCTGCACCATGTGACCGAGATCGTGGCCGGCATTGGAAACATGCCGGGCATATTCTCGATAGGCCTTTGGCATGCCAAGACCAAGCTCGTCATCGGCGATAATCTCGCTATAGCCGATGATCGCATTGAGTGGCGTGCGCAGATCATGGCCTAGGCTGGCAATGCTGGCACGGCACCCCGCTTCGGCACGCGTGATGGATTCGCGCATCCGCTCTTTTTCGCTCCGGGCGCGCGCCTCGTACCTGGCATGGCGCGCCATCCGCCGGCGATGAAGCCAGGCGAGCAGCAACAGACCGAAACTCCCAGAAGCGGCGAAGACGAGAAGATGAAAGACGGCCGGCGTCGTGCGGGTCATTGCCAGCAACATCTCGCAGGCGCCGGATATTTCGAGCAGCGCGAAAAACAATACCGAGGCGACCAAGATTGCTGACAGGTCACGCATTTCACCTTTCGCGAATGCCACACGGCGCATGCCCACCCGATCGATCCACTCATTCATGTTCATGCCGCATCACACTCCAGCTCACCTGATACCGATACCGACCCTCGGCCGATTCGCCTCAGCGGATCGGCAGCCCGCACTCCATGGCTTCAGCATGGTTCGGTGCAAGATGCGGGCCAATTATTTGTAAGACGCGGGCAAGTCCGGCCTTCCGGCTCATAGTGAATGATTGCACAGAAATCCATGGCAGATATTCCCCCGCAAGTCCGGGGCGCACGATCCTCCCCCGCTTTTCGGCACGATCATTCTTCGCATCCCGCATCCTGTTTGCGCATACCGCAATGCAGAATGCGAAAGACCGACGCCACACGCTCTCGAAAGCGTCTGTTCGAATGGCAACTGGAAGCGGCCGCATGAAGGGTCTATAAGCATCAGCGAATCGTGATCCACCGGCTCAGTGCTTTGCCGCTTCTGCTGGCGAAGGACGATCCCGCAAATCGGCATGGAACGGATGAACGGAAACGATACGAATACCATCCAGTACGATGAACTGGTTCAGGACGCCCTGCGCGGCGTGATCCGAAGGCTGCTGGAAGACGTGGCGAAACGCGGTCTTCCCGGTGCCCACCACTTCTATATCGCCTTCCAGACCCGCCACCCGGGGGTGGAAATGCCGGATGAACTGCGGCAGCGCTATCCAGATGAGATGACCATCGTCCTGCAGCACCGCTTCTGGGATCTGAAAGTGCATGAGGACCGCTTCGAGGTCGGCCTGTCCTTCAACCGCCAGCCCGCCCATCTCGTCATCCCCCTTGCCGCGATCATCGGCTTCGTCGATCCGTCTTCGCAATTCGCCCTTCAGTTCCAGCCACCCGAGCCGGAGGCCCCCGTTGAAGGGCCACGGATCGTCACCGAAGGTCAGCATGCCGACAATCAGGATGGCGAGCCTGCCGGTGAGGATTCGGACAATGCCGGGACGAGCGGGGGAGTGAACGGCGGGACGGAGGATGAGAGCGGCAAGGTTGTCGCACTCGACACCTTCCGCAAGAAGACCTGATACGACCACCATCGGGCCACCCGCCCCCTTTCAAACGCGCCGTGTGAGGTCGAGCCGGGGTTTGACGTTCACCTGCGGAATTTTAACTCAGACGAATTCTTCGGGAGTAAGGCGATGAGCGATCAGGACGTACGCATCGAACGCGACACCTTCGGTCCCGTAAAGGTCCCCGCCGACCGCTATTGGGGCGCCCAGACCCAGCGCTCGCTGATGAACTTCCCGATCGGGATCGAGCGGATGCCGATCGAAGTGGTTCACGCGCTCGGCATCGTCAAGCAGGCGGCAGCACGCGCCAACATGGCGCTCGGCCTCATCGATCCGAAGCTCGGCGAGGCAATCGTCGCCGCCGCACAGGAAGTGATCGACGGCCGGCTGGACGACCATTTCCCGCTCGTCGTCTGGCAGACCGGATCCGGCACCCAATCGAACATGAACGCCAATGAGGTGATCGCCAACCGCGCCATCGAGATGCTCGGCGGCGAGCTCGGCTCGAAGAAGCCGGTGCATCCGAACGATCATGTCAACCGCTCTCAGTCATCGAACGATACTTTTCCGACGGCAATGCATGTCGCGACGGTGCGCGAGATCCATACCCGCCTGCTGCCCGCCCTCGAACATCTGCGCGCAAGCCTTGCCGAAAAGGTCGCGGCATGGGGCGACATCATCAAGATCGGCCGCACCCATCTTCAGGATGCCACGCCCTTGACGTTGGGACAGGAGTTTTCGGGCTATCTGACACAGGTCGAAAACGGTATCCGGCGCGTGAAGGACAGTCTGCCCGCCCTCTTCCGGCTGGCGCAGGGCGGCACCGCGGTCGGCACCGGCCTCAACACGAAGAAGGGTTTCGCCGAACGCGTCGCGGCAGAGATCGCGACGATCACCGGCCTGCCGTTCGAGACCGCGCCGAACAAGTTCGAAGCGCTTGCCGCTCATGACGCGATGCTCGAATGCTCCGGGGCGCTGAACACGCTTGCCGCCTCGCTGATGAAGATCGGCAACGACATCCGGCTGATGGGCTCGGGGCCGCGCTGCGGGCTCGGCGAGCTGAAGCTGCCGGAAAACGAGCCCGGTTCGTCGATCATGCCGGGCAAGGTCAACCCGACCCAGATCGAGGCACTGACCCAGGTCTGCGCGCAGGTGATGGGCAATCATGCCGGCATCACGGTCGCCGATTCCCATGGCCATCTCGAGCTCAATGTCTTCAAGCCGATGATCGTCTATAATGTGCTGCAGTCGATCCGGCTGATCGCCGACGCCGCGACGTCCGTCACCGACCGCTGCATCGCCGGGATCGAGCCGAACCGCGAGCGCATCGCCGAACTCGTCGAACGCTCGCTGATGCTGGTCACCGCGCTGGCCCCGGTGATCGGCTATGACAAGGCGGCCGAGATCGCCAAGAATGCCCACAAGAAGGGCATTACGCTGAAGGAATCCGCGATCGCACTCGGCTATGTCACGGCTGAAGAGTTCGACCGCATCGTCCGGCCGGAAACGATGATCGGCCCCTCCGATTGAAGGGGGCGAGGATGAGCGATGTCGGACAAGAACGGCGGACACCTGCTCCCCCGCGCGAAGGCGCGCGTAGATCCAAGATCGGAACAATGGGGGTGACGAAGAGGCTCCCTGCTCCCCCGCGTGAAGGCGCGCGTAGATCCCCGCTTGAAGAAGCCCGCGAAATCGTGGAGCAGCTGGCCGCCGATGCATCCGCTCGCCCGGCCAAACATTCGGTGACGATCCGCGGACACGCGACGAGCATATCGCTCGAACCGGCCTTCTGGGATGCGCTCAAGCGACTTGCCGCCGCCGAAGGAGTGCCGATCGCCCGCCTGATCGCCGAGATCGACACCGCACGCGGGCCCCTCAATCTTTCGAGCGCCCTGCGCCTCTTCGTGCTCTTTGCCCTCACTCGGAAAGACGCCCCCCTCGCAACAGCCGCCAAGTGAAGGGCAAGGAGCTAAGCTAAGCGACCTCCCGGCCAGGCGGGTATGGAGGGCGGATCCGTATCCGCCGACCCGGTGTCCTTGCCGTCCCGTCACCATCACGGGCTGCGCTTTCCCGGGTCGTTCGCGACAAGATTACGGGCCCGTCGATCTTCCCCATGCGCAAACGGCACCGCCTGCCGGTCACGGATCGCTGCCGCTGGCCGGAACGCACTCACCATGGCCACCATCGACTCGGCCGACCAACAACATCCGTGAGCACCCGGCAAAATGTAACGAAGGCGTGATGGGAGGCCTTCTTTCCCGCCACAACGAGACTTCTTCGACGGCGGCTCCACGCGCCCCCTGTCAGCGTTCGGGCGGTTCCGCCCCCGGCATCACCTTCAGCAGTGCACCGAAGATACGCGAAACCTCCTTGCAATCCCCGCCCCTTACCGAGAGCGACAGCTGGTCCCCGTCCGTCACCGGCTGCTTCAGCGAAAAGGCGCAGTTTTTCGCGTCCAGATTCTCGGCATTTCCCGAAGCCAGCACTTGGGGACGGTTCAGATGCAGGGCCATCTCGGCTCCGGACGCATCGACGACCGTCATTTCGACGTCCAGCATTCTGGTTCCCGACTTTCCGGTCTCGCGCTTCAATACATTCAATAT
>RFIU01000248.1 GCA_003695555.1 Alphaproteobacteria bacterium | reverse complement strand
GTCGCATACGGACGCGAGTTTCCTCGTCATCGTCGAACCGGGCCACGAACGTGAAGGCGCCTATCTCTCACCGGCGGAGGCCGGGCTGGCAAGAGGCGAGGGCGAAGGGCATGTCGTGATCGGTGCCGACAGCGGCCGGCCGGAATTGGCCGCCAAAGCCGCCAAGGCGCGGCATGACTTTGCCGGCACGGTCAACGGCATCCGGGTGAAGAGCGCTTTTCGCCTGCTCAAGGAATCCGCCTTCAGCCGCAGCCTCGAGGAATATTCATCGATCTGCGGAGTCGCGGTGGAGAAGATCGCGGATCTCGCCCGTGAATTCACCTCGCACGGTCGCAAGGCGGCGAGCGAATTCTATCGTGGCGTCGTCAAGCACCCGAACGGGTTTTACAACGGTTTCGCACTCCACATGCTCAATGTCCTGATCGGCAACCTCAACTGGAAAGGCGGCATCAGTGCCGGGGGCGGCAGCTATGGAGGCATGAGCGGAATCTATGACCTCAATTCGGCACCGGGCCTGAGCAAGGCCAAGGGAATCAAGATCAATCGCGAGGGTGCCCATTACGAGGATTCGACCGAATATCGAAAGAAGGACGAGGCCGGGGAGGACCCCTATCCGGCGAAACGGCCGTGGTTCCCCCACACCTTCAATGTCTATAGCGAGCTGTTGCCATCCATTATTGAGGGTTATCCCTACAAGGCCGATATCCTGATCTGGCACATGGCGACACCGTTCTATTCGGTGCCGGGTCAGGGCAATGAGGAGCTGATCGAGAAGGTCAAGGATCCCAACAACATCCCGCTGATCATCGCCAGCGACATCGTCATCGGCGATACCAGCATGTATGCGGACTATATCCTTCCCGACACCACCTTCATGGAACGGTGGGTGCATATCGGCCTGCACGAGACGACGCTCGTCAAGGGGACTTCCGTGCGTTGGCCGGTGATCGAGCCGCTGACCGGCAAGACTGCCGACGGGCGCCATTTCAGTTATGAGACCTTCCTTATCGATGTTGCCGAAGCACTCGGACTGCCCGGCTTCGGCAATGAGGCGATCCCGGACCGGAATGGTCGACTCTGGCCGCTGCACAGCCGAGAGGACTACTACCTCAAAATTACCGCGAATGTGGCCTATGCGGACGGCGACCCGGTTCCGGATGTCGCCGAGGAGGACGTGAAGGTTTGCGATCTCACCGCCTTCCGCGAGCAGTTCGAGGATTCCCTGCCGGCTGAACATTGGCCGAAGGTGTTGCAGGTTCTTGCCCGCGGCGGCCGCTTCGAACCGGCAAAGAATGCGTGGGACGGCGAGCGTCTCGGCCATCGGTTCACGAAGCGCCTCAGCATTTACGCCGAGGAGGTGGCGCTTTCGCGAAATTCCATCACCGGAAAACGGTTCTCCGGCACGCCGATGTGGCTCGAACCGGCGACCATTGCCGGTAAGCCGCTTGCGCAGCTGGACCCGAAAGACAAGTGGCCGTTGAAGATCCTCACCTACAAGGGGTCGCTGCAGACCCATTCGCGCCTGTCGTCGAACACGATTCTGCGCGAGATCCAGCCGGATAACTGGATCGAGATCAATGTCCGGACGGCGGCAGAATACGGGTTGAAGGACGGCGATCTGGTCTGGGTCGAGACACCTCATGGGCGCCGCAAGGGGCGGGTCAAGCTGCGCGAAGGCGTGCTGCCCGGGGTCATCACCTTCTCCGTCGGCTACGGGCACTGGGGCTATGGCGCCTCCGCGGTCGATATCGGCGGCAAGCGCGTTCTCCCGGACCGCATTCGCTCCGCCGGTATTCACCTCAATCCCATCATGCGTCGCGATCCGGATGTGTGGCAAATGCCCCTGATCGACCCCGTGGGGGGCAGCGCCACCTTCTTCGAGACTCCCGCGAGGCTGTCGCATGCCTGAGATCATGACCGCAGAGGCAGAGCACGAAGAACGCCGCAGACAGGCTGCCGGTTACGCGCTGGCAGCCGCGGCGCTGTTGCTCAACCCGCCGAACGAGCAGGTCCAGGCCCAGCTTCGCGCTGCCGGCATGATGTCGGATCAGCCGCTCGAATCGCTCCGCCAGTCCTTTTACGATCGTTTCTGCATTCCGCAGTCCGGGCTTTATGTCCCGCCTTTCGAGCACGTCTTTCGGCGGAGAGAAAAGGTCGGAAAATACTGGCATTTTCCGCCTGCCCGCTTTGGCGGCGGCTGCGCCGTGGAGCAGGTCTATGAGCGTTACGGATTCGAGCACACACGGGTGAAGGCCGATCCGATCCTCAGCGCCCCTCACCTGCCCGGGGATCATCTCGGCTTCATGCTGGCTTTCATTGGTTGGGCACTGCGGGGCATGGCCGAGCCGGGATCACCCCATCCTGAGATCGTCGGCGACCTCAGGACATTTGTCGCCATGCATCTCAAGGGGTGGGCTTATGCTTATTGCGATCTTCTGCAGGAAAGCGAGCCCGATGGCTATGCCGCAGCGGTCGGAGAAGCCGTGCGTGAGGCCATCGACGAGATCCGTGCCTGCCTCGCCGGGGACGTGGGGACGGCGGCGGTCCCCTTATAAGCCCTCGGAGCGGCCTGCGACCCTGCCCTTTGATCATGCCGCCGTTTCACCGGCGTGCAAGCGATCCCGACGACTGTTCGGTGGTGATCGGGCGGTCGGCCCGGACAGGCGGCGGCCGCCATTCCTCTCGCTGGCGGGAAAGGCACGAGCCGGCCGGGTCCGCTCCCGACCAGCCGCCATCATCACCTGATACGCTGAGCTTTGAGAGTGGCGCGGGGGCTTGCCAAGGCGATGCCGCGAGACTATGTTCCGCCCGGTTTTCCTGCCCGGACCGTGCCGAGCGAAGAGGTTCGGCGCCGAAGGCAGGGATCCACAGCGATCATGGGCCGATGTAGCTCAGTCGGTAGAGCAACGCATTCGTAATGCGTGGGTCGGGGGTTCGAGTCCCTCCATCGGCACCATTTCCTGTCACTCCAGTGACTTGTCGGGCGAAAACCGGCTTCCGGGCGGTCCCGGGCACATGCCCCGGCAAGTGCATGGCGGGCCAAGGGCGTTGCCCGCCCGCCCTGGTTACGGGGGGCGAACGGCGCCTGGTGAGGCTCAGCCATTCTCACCTACGTTATCGATCCGCACGAAGCGTTCGGCCGGGCTGATCCGAACTCCGTCGCCTTGGAACGCCTGTCGCCTTGGAACGGATGCCTTGATTTTCTCCATCGCCCCCGTGCGGCTTCCGGCTTGCCAGAAATCTGCACCCGATCGAGAAAGGGATCGTCAGCCCATGTTGCAGGCCACCGCTGACCGCCCAGAGCCCTTCCCTTAGCGGGGCTATTCGCCGGCGGCCAGCCGGGCCGCTTCGCGCATCGGGATCTGCCCGGCCGGTGCGTGATCGATCGCAAGGCCGGCGGCGCGGAAGACGGTCGTAAAGCGATCGGCAACCCGGGCGATATCGAACTTTGCCTCGGCATGGGCGCGGGCCCGTTCGCCGAGCTCCGCTCGCAGTTGCGCCTCATCGCGCAGTCGTCGCCCTGCGGCGACCAGGGCAGTGGCATCGCCCGGCTCGACCAGCAGACCGGCGCCGGCCTCGGCGACAATGCGGGCGGCGAGATTGGCGGGAGGTATCGCCAGCAGCAGAGGCCGTGCCGCACACAGATAGCTCAGCACCTTGGAAGGGACCGAGAAGGTCGCCGCCTCCGGCTCGATCAGGGCGACAAGGACATCGGCCGCGCCCAGCATGTCGGCGAAGCGTTCCATCGGCTGGAAGGGCAGCAGCAGCAGATTATCAAGGCCGCGGGCGGTCTTCTCCCCGGCCAGCCATTCGGCACCGACCCCCTGGCTGGCAACGACGACGCGGGTGAGAGGATCGTCCCGGAACGCTTCCGCCAGACGAATGAGGAGCGAGGGGTCGTGCTTGAGCCCCAGGGTTCCCGAATAAAGAAAGACGAAGCGATCCGAAAGGCCGTGTTCGCGTGCCCAGGCATTGTCCTTGTCACGCACCGGGATTTCTTCGATCGCCGCCCAGTTGGGAATGACATGAACCCGCTCGTCGGCGACACCGGCGGCTTGCGTCACGGTGCGGAAATCCTCGGTGATCAGGACGACCGCATCGCTTTTGCGCAGCATGCGGTTCTCGAGCCGTTCATAATGGGCGGCGATCAGAGAACCGATACCGAGCAGACGCCCGCCGAGCACGCGCCGGACGCCAAGACCGAAGGAATCCTGCAGCCAGAAGACGAAGGGAATGCCATGCCGCCGGCAGGCCCGCTGGATGATCTTCTGGGCATCGGGCGGTGCATTGCCGGAGATGACCAGTTCAGGCAGGCGGCGGATGATCTCGGCGGCGACCCGCCGGCCATAGGCTTCGTCCTGAAGGCGGCGGCGCAGAAAGTCGTCCTTGCGATATTCGGAGTCCAGCGAGATTCCGGTGATGGAAAACCCCCGCGGGTCATCCGAGCGATGTTCGGTGTGTCCCTTCGGACCCCGATCATCGGCGAAATAGAGATGGTCCACCCGGTGGCCGCGGCGGGCAAGCTCGCGCGAAAGGCCGAATTGAAAGGGGTGGCCGGCAAAATCATGGATAAGAATGCGCCGGCCCGCTTGCAAGAGCCGATCCTGCCGCCCTGCGTTCACCTCACACTCCCGTATGGTGGAAGAGTACTTCGCGGATCGTTCGGCAGACGATGATGAAATCGAGCCGAAGGCTCCAGTCGCGGATGTAGCGGGTTTCCAGCGCCACCCGCTCGTCATAGCTCATGCTGTTGCCGCCGCTGACCTGCCAGAGGCCGGTAATACCGGGTCGCACGCTCTTGTACAGGCGCTGCAGGCGACCATAGCGGGCAAGCTCCTCGGCCGTCACCGGACGTGGCCCGATCAAGGCCATCTCGCCCTTCAGGACATTGATGAACTGGGGAACCTCGTCAAGTCGGGTCCGGCGCAGAAAGCGGCCGAGGCGGGTAATGCGCGGATCGTTCTTCAGCTTCTGATGGGCTGCCCATTCGGCAGCCGCCTCGGGATCGTTCTCCAGCAGCTCGCGCAGGCGCCGGTCGGCATCGACCACCATGGTGCGGAACTTGAGGCAGCGAAACGGCCGCCCGGAGCGTCCGACCCGTTCATGGGCGAAGAGCATCGGCCCGCCGTCGCGGCGGATCAGAAACCACGCAACGAGAAAAAGCGGCGAGAGAAGAACGAGCCCGAGCGCGCAGGCCGCCCATTCCCAGCCGAACTTGATCGCGCGCTTGAGCGGCCGCAGACGCAATGCCGGCCGCCGGGCACGACCGCCATCACGCGCCAGTGCCTCATGTGTCGAGATCGGGACCGAAAAACTCCGGAAATCCCGGGGCATCCCCTGTTTCCTCCCATCCTTTCGTGTGCGCGGTCATTCCGATCCCGGGATCCGGACAGAATGCATGACCCTTTTCCGTCCGGTCGAAACCGTCATGTCCGACCTGTACGCGTGTCCGACCCACTGACGCCACGCCTGCCGCTGTGCCGGCCCTTGCGAACTCCGCCGTCGAAATGGCCGCGGTTCATGGCCGCCGCGCACCTGCCAATAGCAGGAAAACCGCGCCGATCCAAGACCGAATGGCAGGTGTTTGTGACAATAACTAAACATTGACGGAATGTATTCCTCGCACTTGAAGGTAAAGGACCCGTATCCCCGCTTCACGCCGATCCCGCGATTGCATGCGGCATGACGAAGCCGGGCGGCCGGCAAGAAAAAGGCAAGACCCGAAAGGCCATGGCCCGAGCTTCCGCCTGTTACCTTGTGCGGGGGCTGCTTGCCGTGGGAATAATCCTCGGCTAGAGAAGACGCGTTCCCCCGCCTGTGTGGCCAGAAGGGCCGGAAGAGCCGACTGCGCCGGCTGGGGAGCAGGATCAGAAAAAGCGCGAAAAGGTGACGGCGATGGCGGCGGGGAAAGACAGCAGGGTCGGCCGGAGCGGGCAATCGGGGAGGGTGGCCCTCGTTCTTCTGGGACTTTGCGGGATTCTGGCGGCAGGCGCCGAGGGCCTCGCTCGACCGCGTCCGGCGCATGCCGAACCGTGGGCGCCGGTCAATGACATCCGGCTGAAGAACGACATCACCACCTTGAAGGAGTACGGCCTGATCCCGAGCGCGGTGACCACCTGGCCGATTGCCTGGGCGACGATTTCGCGCGCGCTCGCCGATGTCGAAGGCCCGCTGCCGGCGCATGTCGCCGCCGCGGTCGCGCGGGTGCGCGCGAAGATGCCGCATCGTCGCGACTTCCGCCAGCCGAAGGCGAGCGCGCAAGTGATGGGAACCAACCGGGCACGGCTGGTGCGCGATTTCAACGGCGGGGCGCGCGGCGATTTCGACAGCCGCGTTTCGTTCGAGCGTCACTGGGCGCGCGCCTATGCGCGGCTCTCCGTCAATTTCCGGGACGATCCGCTCGATCG
>RFIU01000247.1 GCA_003695555.1 Alphaproteobacteria bacterium | reverse complement strand
TGGCACAATGCCGTTCGGCCGAATTTTTTCGCACGCCACCCTGGCCCCTAGGGGGAGAAGACGATGAATGAAAGATCGGAATCCGCACGCTGGCGGTCAAGGGCAAGGGCCCGCCTGCAGCCAGCGGGCGCGATATTGACGCTCGTCGCCATCGTCCTGACGGCGCTGGTCACGGCAGGCGGCAGGATCGAGGCGTCCGATGGGAACGGCATGCGCCATCTGCTGCTCAGCGACTGGCTCGACTGGGAACGCGCCAGCGACGCGCAAATCTCTCCCGACGGGCGGACGATCGTCTATACCCGTCTGTCGATCGACAAGTTCACCGACCGCTGGCGCCGCGATCTGTGGGTGATGGAAGCAAACGGCGACCATCACCGCTTTCTCGCCCATGGCGGCGGGGCGCGCTGGTCGCCGAGCGGTGATCGCATCGCCTACATCGGCGGCGACGAGGAAGGCGAGCTCGGCAGCGAGATCTTCGTCCGTCAGATGGACGCTGAGAGTGCGACCAGCCAGATCACTCATGGCGCCGATCATCCAAGGAACCTGTCCTGGTCGCCCGACGGCCGCTGGATCGTCTTCCGGGCGCGGGTTCCGCTGCCGGAGCCGAAACGCCTCGCCCTGCCCGGCCGGCCGAAGGGCGCGACATGGACGGACGAGCCCGACATCATCGATCGTCTTCATTATCGCGCCGACCGCATCGGCCGCGTCACCTGGCAAATGCATCTGTTCATCGTGCCGGCCGACGGAGGTACGCCCCGCGACCTGACACCCGGCAATATTGACGTCGGCGCACGTGCGGTCGGCGCCATCGACATCGGTGGCCCGCCGCAATGGACGCCGGACGGCCGATTTCTGGTCTTCGACGGCGCCATTCCCGACGAACCGGGAGGAGAGGCCGATCCGTTCCGCTCCGATATCTTCGTGCTCGAGATCGCCAGTGGCAAGATCATGCGCCTGACCCGCGAAAAGGGGTTCTGGCACCATCCGAGGCTCTCGCCCGACGGCAGACGCGTCGCCTATGTCGGCAATGGGGCGGGTGATGAGAACTATCTTCCGCAGCAGTTGCGGGTCGTCGGCATCAATGGTGCGCAGGATCACCCGCTCGCCGACCGGCTGGCCGATCAGGCGCAGGACCTGTTCTGGGATCGGGCGGGGCACGGCGTCTATTTCACGATGAATCATGAGGGGCGCACCGACCTCTACCACATCGACCTTGCCGGGCGCATGAAAGAACTGACGAAGGGAATGCACCGGCTGCGTCTCGATTCCTTTTCCCCGGCCAGCGGCGCTGCCGCAGGCACTTGGACGTCGCCAAAGGTCACGCGAAATCTGATCCATCTGTCGCTCTCGCCGAAACGGGCGAAGATCCGCCAGCTCACCCACCTCAATGCCGACATTCTCGCCGGTATCGCGCTGGGGAGCGTCGAAGAATTCTGGGCCGATTCCAGTGATGGCGTACGGATCCAGGGCTGGATCGTCCGACCACCGGATTTCGATCCGAAGAAGCGTTACCCGATGCTGCTCTCGATTCATGGCGGGCCGTGGTCGATGTATGGCGTCGGCTTCCGCTTTCCCTTCCAGGCCTGGGCGGCACGCGGCTATGTCGTGGTCTATGCCAATCCGCGCGGCTCGACCGGCTATGGCCCCGACTTCGCGATGGCGATCAATGGACGTTATCCTGGCCGACGCGACTATGACGACCTGATGGCCGCAGTGGATGCGGCGATCGCCAAGGGGGGGATCGACCCCGACCGGCTGTTCGTCACCGGCTGTTCGGGTGGCGGGGTGCTGACCAGCTGGGTCGTCTCGCACACTGACCGCTTCAAGGCGGCGGCTGCGCTGTGCCCGGTTGAGGAGTGGATCTCATTCGCCGGTCGCACCGACATCACCGCCTGGGCGCACCGGATGTTCGCGAAACCCTTCTGGGAGGATCCCGCCCCCTGGATCGCGCATTCGCCGCTGCTGCATGTCGGGAAGGTGAAGACGCCGACTCTGCTGATGACCGGTGAACGCGATCTGCGCACCCCGCTGGGCGAGGCGGAGTCCTTATACGCTGCGCTGAAGATGCGCGGCGTCCCGACCCGCCTCATGGTCATGCGCAAGGAGTGGCACGGCACTACGGCGAAACCCTCGAACATGCTGCGCACGATCCTCTATCTCGACGACTGGTTCGCCCGCTTCGATCCGGGGCGCGCGAAACCGGATGCATCGGCGGCGACGGGGAACTGACGGAAACGGCAAAGCGGAAATCGAAAGGGAAAACGGCAGCTGATCCGGGGGCGATAATCATGGGGGCAAGAAAGAATGCCGGACCCCGGGTCCGGGTGGAGCGCGGCGACATCACCCGGCTGGCGGTGGATGCCATCGTCAATGCCGCCAATGAGCAGCTCGCCCCCGGCGGCGGGGTCTGCGGGGCGATCCATCGCGCTGCCGGTCCCGAATTGTGGGAGGCCTGCCGTCCGCTTGCCCCCTGCCCGACCGGCGAGGCGCGCATCACGCCGGGGTTCGATCTGCCGGCGCGCTTCGTCATCCATGCCGTCGGACCGGTCTGGCGGGGCGGAGCCGCCGGAGAAGCACAGGCGCTCGCCGCCTGCTACCGCAACAGCCTGGATCTCGCCGCCCGGTCGGGTCTTGCGAGCATCGCCTTTCCCGCGATCTCCACCGGGATCTTCGGCTATCCGCTGGATGAGGCCTGTCGTGTCGCGACGCGAGCGATCCGCGACTGGATCAAGGATGCGGGACCCGACAGCAGCCTGCAGGATATCCGCCTCGTCGCCTTCGACATGGCGACCGAACTTGCCTTGGATCGGGCGCGTCTTGCGATCCTCGACCGGCCGAGCCGGTCATGACACTCCGGATCCGCTGCCCGATGGCCCGCCACCGCCGGACCGATCGGCCGGGGGCGGGGTGGTCGTTGGTGCCGTCTTCCGTCCGTCCTGCCGGCCCGAAGATGCCGGCGCGGCGCGCGGTTGGCGCACCCCACGGCCGGTGGCAGGAGCGGTGGCGTCGAGCGGGCGCATCCGGATCTGGGTGATCTGGTTGCGGCGGCGGCCGACGATCTCGAACTCGAATCCATGAAAGCGGAATTTCTGACCGACGATGGGAATTGTCTCGGCCTCGTAGATGATCAGACCAGCGATGGTCGATGCCTCGTCGTCGGGCAGATCCCAGTCGAAATGGCGATTGAGGTCGCGGATCGAAGTGGCGCCATCGACCAGCACCCAGCCGTCATCGAGCACTCGGATCCCGTGCGCGACGGTATCGAACTCGTCAGCGATGTCGCCGACGATCTCTTCGAGAATGTCCTCTAGCGTCACCAGCCCCTGCAGAGCCCCGTATTCGTCCACCACCAAGGCAAAATGGGCGTGCCGGCGCAGGAAGGCATTGAGCTGTTCGCGCAGACTCGTCGTCTCGGGCACGAACCAAGGTTCGTGCATCAGGGCGGCAAAGTCGATCTTCTCGGCCGATCCGCAGCGTCTAAGAGCGCGCAACACGTCCTTGGCATGCAGAACGCCGACGATGTTTTCCGGATTTCCCCTGTAGACGGGAAGCCGGGTGTGGGGGCTCTCGATGATCCGATCGACGAGACGCTCGGGCGGCTCGTCGAGATCGAGCATCTCCATCTTCTTGCGGTGGATCATCACGTCCTCGACCGTTACCTCGTCAAGGTCGAGAATCGAGCCCAGCATGTCGCGAAAGGACTTCTTCAAGCCGCCCTCGCGGGCGCCGAGATCGATGGTGTCGCGCAGCTCCTCATGCACCGACAGGATCTCGCGCCGACCGGCAAGATCGACTCCGAAGATCCGCAAGGTTCCGCGCACGATCATCGAAACCAGCGAAACCACCGGCGAGAGCAGGCCTACCAGCAGCGAAACCGGACGCGCGACGGAAAGCGCCACCCGATTGGGGTCGGCGATCGCCCAGGATTTCGGCAGCACTTCGGCGAAGATCAGCACCAATGCCGTCATCACCAGCGTCGCATAGACGACGCCCGCCTCGCCGACGAGCAGCAGGAAGGCGCGGGTCGCCAGCGCCGAGGCCAGGATGTTGACGAGATTGTTGCCGAGCAGGATCGCGCCGATCAGCCGCTCGCGATCGCGCAGAAGACGTTCGACGATCACGGCCCGCCGGTCGCCTTCGCGGGCGCGGCCGTGAATCCATGCGCGACTCGCCGCGGTCAGCGCCGTCTCGGAGCCAGAGAAGAAGGCGGACATTCCGAGCAGGGCCACCACCGCCGAAAAGGAGGTCAGGAAGTCGATCTGAAATTCGCTCATCGGCATTCGGTCCCGTTTTCGGCAGTCAGCCCGAGCACCGCATCGAGACTGGCCGCCACTGCCTCGCGCGGAACCGCATCGGTAACGAAGCTCTCACCGATGGCGCGCATCAGGACGAAGCGCAGGCGGCCGCGGCGGATTTTCTTGTCCTGCCCCATCAGGGTCAAAAGATGCTCGGCCGCCGGTGGCGCATCGAAGACCTGCCGGAGCGCCGAACCTTCGGCCAGTCCGACGCGCGCCAGCAGCCCGGAAATCCGGCCGGCGAGGCCCGGGCGGGCATGACCGAGCCGTTCGCTCAGATCGGCGGCCAGCACGAGGCCGAAGGCCACGGCTTCGCCATGCAGCAGCCGGCGGCTGTCATAGCCGGTCGCCGCCTCGAGGGCATGGGCGAAGGTATGGCCGAGATTGAGCAGCGCGCGGGTGTCCGCCTGTTCCTGCTCGTCAGCCGCAACGATCCGCGCCTTCGTTTCACACGACACCGCGATCGCTTCCGCAAGCGCCGACTCCTCCAGTTCATCCAGCGCCTCGATCCGTTCTTCCAGCCAGACGAAGAAATCGGCGCGCGCGATGAGTCCGTATTTGACAACCTCGGCGATCCCGGCACGGCGCTCGCGTGCCGGCAGACTTGCCAGCACGCCGGGGTCGATCAGCACCCGGCGTGGCTGATGGAAACTGCCGACGAGATTCTTGCCCTGCGGCATGTTGATCGCGGTCTTGCCGCCGACCGAACTGTCCACCTGCGCCAGTAGAGTGGTCGGGATCTGCACCAGTCCCACCCCGCGCCTGACCAGCGAGGCGGCCAGTCCTGCAAGGTCGCCGACCATGCCGCCGCCGAAGGCCAGCACCAGATCGTCGCGGGCGATTCCGGCATCGAGAAGAAAATGAACGAGCCGTTCGAGCTCGGCGAAGGATTTCGAGGCATCACCTGCCGGTACCCGGTGCACGGCCACCGTGATTCCGGCGGTTCGCAGCCGCGCGAGCAGTGCTTCGCCATGCAGGGCGAACACCCCGTCGTCGGCGACGAGCGCCAGACGCGGACGGACGAGCAGGTCCGATAGCGCGGATGCGGGATCAGCGATGATGCCGGGCGCAATGCGGATCTCATAGCTGCGTTCTCCGAGCGGCACCAGCACGCGACGCGCTGCGGTCGGCGGCAAGGACGATGACGAAGAGGAATCGGCCCGGCTCATTGCGCCACCACTCCGCGTTCGCGCAGGCGGGTGAGGATCGCCCGCACCACCCGGTCATGCGGGCCGCGGCCGCTTTCCACCCGAATGTCGGCCTCGGCATAGAAGGGCCGACGCTCTTCCATCAGACGAGCGAGGATTTCGTGCCGGTCGCCGCCCTCGAGCAAGGGGCGCGTGCGCCGGCGTGCCGTGCGCTCGACGAGGATGTCGAGCGGTGCATCGAGCCAGACCGAGACCGCCCGACGGCGCACCGCCTCACGGGTTTCGGACGCCAGGAAGGCGCCGCCGCCCAGACTGATCACCCGCACGCCTTCATCGAGCAGCCGCGCGACCACCCGTCGCTCGCCGTCCCGAAAGGCCTGCTCGCCGAGTTCCTCGAAGATGTCGGCGATCGGCATGCCGGCAGCCCGCTCGATCTCTTCGTCGGCATCGACGAAGGGTAGGCCGAGACGTCGGGCGAGCCGGCGACCGACCGTCGTCTTGCCGACCCCCATCATGCCGACCAGAACGATGCTGCGTTTCACCTGCGCGCCGGCGGCGCCTTCGCCTCCGTTCGGGGAAGTTTCGCCGTCCGGGCTGCGGCTGTCGTCGGTATCAATGGCGGGTTGCTGGGTCATCTCAGTCTTGCTGATATCGCAAATTCCCGACCAGGCAAAGCGGTGAGCCATGTGGCCCGTACCCGATGGCGGGAGTTTCGCGCCGGCGCCGCCCTCTCGACACGTTTCAGCCGCATTCGTGCGCCCAGGCTGAATCCTTGGCCGAATATGGCGGCGTGCGTGGTGGACAGGCAGGCCGGGCGCTTTCTATAAGTTGGTCGGCTTCCCGCAAATGGCGGGCGAGAAGGGACAAGAAAGATGGATCCAGCATGACCGGGAACCGCATCGCCATCATCGTCGCGCTCATCGTCGTGGTACTGGTTGCGGCGGCCGCCTTTCTCTACTTCTGGCAGATCCCGGCGCCGCAGCAGCAAGTGGAGCGGACCCTGCCCGATGACCGCTTCCCGCACTGACCCGCCACGCCTTGGCATCCTCGGCATTCTCGCCCTGCTCGTGGTGGGGCTGCTCGCCGGGCGGCCCTCGGCCAAGGCCGGAGAGCCGCCGACACCTCGGACCGAAGCTCCGGCAGGAGTGGATGAGGTCTCTGCGCCGCGCATCCCGGCGACGGTGACGGAACAGGGCGGCGCACGTGCCCGTCCGCTTATCCTTTCTCCGCTGCTGCCCCCCGGCACTCTGCCGTTGCCTGCGCTGCCGGAATCTTCCGGGCAGGAAAATGGCATCCCGCCGGCCGAAAGCGCGCCCGCGCACGAAGCATCGATGGCACAGTCGGCCGATGAAACCCCATCGCTGCCGGGCGCAGATGGCGAACGCCTTGCGCCACCGGATCTGGCTGCGATCGGGCTTGATGAGCCGGATCCTGCGGCCGGACTGCCGATGGATCTGTGGCGAGCAAGTGAGCGCAGGGTCATTTCCCGGCTGATGGCCGACCTGCCCGTTTCCGGGGTGGCGCCAGCGGCACGAGAACGAGCGCTGCGGCTGCTGCTGATCGCAGCACCTCTTGCGCCCGCCGGCGCGGATGACGACGGTGCCACTTTGCTGCGTGTGCGTTTCGACCGTCTTGCCGCTGCCGGCGAAGTGGATCGTCTGCTCGCCCTAGGCGAGCGCCTGCCGCCCGATCTCTCGGACCCGAAGATCATCGCCCATCTCGTTGATGCGATGCTGCTGGTCGGCCGTTATGACGAGGCCTGTCGTCTGGCCGAAGCCGAGAACCGCCGCGATGGCACGGCCCGCTGGCTCATCGTGCTGACCCTCTGCCGGGCGCTTGCCGGTGATACGGCCGGCATCGATTTTCTTGTCGGTCTGCTGTCGGAAACGCCCGGTGAAAAATCGGACGGCTCGTCCCTGCCGCCGCCGCTCGCGGCTCTCGGCATGCGACTGGCCGACGAGATCAACGGCATCGACCCGCCTGCCCCGGCACCGGGCCCCGAAAGCTATCGCGGTACCCGGCTGACGGCAGCGCTTCTGGCGCTGGCCAGGCTTTCGCGCGCGTCCCTTCCGCTTGCCGCGGTCGAAAGGGCAGACCCGCTCGTTCTTGCTGCGCTGCTCGGCGAAGAAATCACGACGCCGGCCGCCCGCCTTGCCGTCGCCCATGCGGCACTGGTCAACGGCATCGCTCCGGTGGAACGGATCGCTGCCGTCTATGCCGCCCATCGCTTCGCGAGCGAGGAACGCACCGCGCTGATCGAAAACCTGCTGGCGGCACAGTCGCAAGGGCCTGCTGATGGCCCCGCGGAATCCGCCCTTCTCCTGGACGAGGCGCGGATCGAAGCGGCGCTTTTCCAGTGGGTGAGTGCGGCTGGTGGCCCCGCCGACATGCTCGAACGAGCGGCACGCGCGCTGGCCATCTCTCCGATCCCACGAGCAGAGCGCCTTGCCCGCCTGTTCTCGCTGCCGCTGGCGGCCATCGATCCGACGGCTGCGCTGGGCGCCCATGCGGCGAGCGCCTTCGACATCTTCCTGCTGGCCGAACGGCCGTTGACGGCTTGGCGATGGTGGCTGGCCGGCGATTCTTTCGCCTTGGACGGCAACCCCGACGACCCGCTGACGGTGCAAGAAATCCGCTCGCTTGACCGGCGGGCCGCAGTCGCGGCCGCCGCTCTCGATTCTGCCTCGCTCGGCCTTGACGGGAAAACTCTCCATGCCCGCCTTGCCCGCGGGACTCGGCCCCTGCCGCCGGACAGGCGCGCCCGCTGGCTTGATGTCGTCCTCGCCCATCTCGATGCGCTCGGCCTGCCGCATGCGCCGCTGGTGCTCGAACTGGAAACCTTCACCCCGCCGGATGCGACCGGGACGGTGGAAGGGTCGCGCGCGCCGGTACGCGCCACCTTGTGGGGGCGGATGATGCGTGCCGCGATCACCGGACGCAATGGCGAAGCGATGCTCGCCTCCCTCATTCTTGATGCCGAAGCCCATGGCGGCGGGCAGGGGTCGAACGCCACGCCACCGCGACCCTTCGCGGTGGCGGC
>RFIU01000246.1 GCA_003695555.1 Alphaproteobacteria bacterium | reverse complement strand
TTCCGTGCCGGCATTTCATTCACGCGACCATATCGGTTATGATGAATGACGAAGAAAAAGGACGACGCCGACAGGCGAAGGACAACAGGAGGCGGCCGCGATGCCGCAACGACAAGCCATGAGAGGAATCCGGAGAAGAGGGGGGCGCCTGGCAGCGCTGCTCTTGATAGCGGGGGTCGTCTTTCCTGCCATTTCGCCCGCGCCGCTTCATGCCCAGGCCACAGGTACGCGCGTGGGAAGAAGCGGCAGTCATCCTTCCACCGTTCTGCGTTTCGACGAGCCGAGCGAAATCGCCGCGGCACGTGCCGCTCTCGCCCGGGGAGATCCGGACGAGGCGATCCGTCAGGCGCGTCGGCTGCTTGCCTCGGACCGGACGCCGAGCATCCGCTATGTCGCCCTCAATGCGCTGTGCGCGGGCCTGACACAGGCGAAACGGTTCGAGGAAGCCGGCAAGGCATGCGATGAGGCGATCCGTTTACGCCCCAAATTCTGGATGGCGCACAATACGCTCGGCAATCTTCACCTCGTCCAGCATCGCTTCGAGGCGGCGATCGCCGAGTATCGGATGGCGCTCGACATGCTGCGTGCGCGCAGCCGCGCGGCGCGCATCGTGCGCACCAATCTGGCGCTCGCCGAGCAGGAACGGGCAAGAGGCGCGGGCTCTTGAAACCCGTAAGGTGAGCTGAAGCGGCTGGCGGTCCCCAACCGGCGGGTGCCAAGGCCGAGCGGGTGCCAAGAACCCGCTTGCCGGACGGCGGTCGGACCATCACCTAATGACCGCCAGTCTCCACCCACCGGATCAGCGAGCGCCGCCCCGACAAAGCAACAGATGGGCGGCAAGCCAGATAATGCGTCCGATCAGGCAGCCGAGCCTGCCATCATGATGCAAGGTGGATCATCGCAATTCGCGATCAGGGAGAAAAACGACTCGGGCCAGCATTGTCCGCGGTTACAGGTGGCTATCCGGTGGCGATGATGCCACCATTACCTCTGGCGACATTACCTTTCCGTTTCTCTCGCGCCCCCGCTCTACTTGTGTTTTTCCCCCTTTTCATCGGCCGGCGCCGACCCGCCGCCGGTCAGGGCGGGGCGATCGGGAAGCGGGCGAAGCGCACGCGGTTCGATGTCTATCGGTTCTATTTCAGGGATCGCCCGATCCCCCTTGCTGGCGCCCAGCTCCTCGAAGCGCCGTGCCTGGGTCAGCACCCGTGTTTCGAGCGAACCGACGAACTTGTTGAAGTCACCGACGGTGCGGCCGAGCGACTTGCCCATTCGCACCGCATGTTCGGTCATGACGATGATCCGCTCATAGAGCTCCCGGCCGAGGTCACTCACCTTGCGGGCATTCTCCTCGACCTGCTGCTGCCGCCAGCCCCAGGCGACCGCCTTGAGCAGGGCGAGCAGCGTCGTCGGCGTGGTAATCAGCACGCGCTTGCGGATCGCATCATCAAGCAGTCCGGGATCACGCTCGATCGCGGCGACGAAGAAATTGTCGCCGGGGACGAACATGGCGACGAAATCGGGCGTCTCGGCGCCGAGATTCTTCCAATAGGCCTTGGAGGCGAGCTGATCCATGTGGCGACGAATCTCGGACGCATGCTTCTTCATCAGCATTTCGCGCGCCTCTTCGTCGCTCTCTTCGACCGCTTCGAGATAGCTGTTGAGCGAGGTCTTGGCGTCGATCACGATCGTCCCGCCGCCGGGCAGCCGAACGATGACGTCGGGGATCAGACGGCCGCCGTCTTCCGCCTCTGCGAGCGAGCCCGCCTGCGTCAGAAAGTCGATGTGCTGCTGCATGCCGGCAAGCTCAAGGACGTTCTGGAGCTGCTGCTCTCCCCAGCGACCGCGGGTCTTCGGCTGGGCGCGCAGGGCATGGACGAGGCGCTGTGTCTCGCTGCGAACCTTCTCCTGCGCCTCGACGACGCCTTTCAGTTCCTGACGCAGGGCGCCGTACTCCTGTTCCCGCGACTTCTCCAGCGCCTGAAGATGCTCGCGCATCGGCTTGAGCAGCGATTCCATCGCCTGACGATGCTTGTCGAGATGCTCGCCGGCTTCCGTCTTGTGCTTGCCGAAGACCTCGTTTGCGAGGCGAAGGAAGGCCTCCTGATTGGCCTTGAAGGACTGATCGGCGAGAACCTTGAACTTCTCCTCGAGCTCGCCGCGCAGGGCGGTCAGCGACTTCTTCTCGCGCTCCACCGCCGCCTCTCGCTCGGCCATTCGGGCCTCATGCGCGGCAAGCTCCGCCTTCAGCTTCGACAGTTCCTCGCTGCGCGCCGCCAGTTCATCGGCAACCCCGTCAAGCCTTCGGGCGGCTTCCTGTCGCTCACCCTCCAGCCGCGCACGTTCGGCCCGAAGGTCGCGTTCACGCTTCGCCGCGACAAGACGCATGACCGCCGCCCCCGCCAGCACACCCAGAGCGAAGGCGATGGCCAGTAAGAGCATGCCTTCAGGCGTCATCGCGCCCCCTTTCCGGCCGCTTTCGCGCGCATCACAACGTCAGGCAGACGTATTTGGTCTCGACGAACTCCATGATCCCCTCATGCCCGCCTTCACGCCCGAGCCCCGACTGCTTGACGCCGCCGAAGGGCGCGACCTCGGTCGAGATGATGCCGGAATTTACCCCGACGATGCCGGTTTCCAGCCCCTCGGCCATCCGGAAGACCCGCCCGACCTCACGGGTGTAGAAATAGGAGGCGAGGCCGTAGGGCGTCGCATTGGCGAGTTCGAGCGCCTCCGCCTCGTCGCGGAAACGGAAGAGCGGCGCCACCGGCCCGAAGGTCTCCTCATGAAAGCAGAGCATGTCGGGGGTCGCATCCGCGATCACCGTCGGTTCGAAAAAATTGCCACCGAGCGCGTGCGGATGGCCGCCGAGCAGGACGTGCGCGCCCTTTTCGATCGCATCCGCGACATGGCGCTTCACCTTCTCCAGCGCCTGTTCATTGATCAACGGCCCTTGGGTCACCCCCTCCTCGGTGCCGCGGCCGACCTTCATCTTCTTCACCCGCTCGACGAAGGCGCGGGCGAAATCCTCATAGATGCCCTCCTGCACGAAGATGCGATTGGCACACACGCAGGTCTGGCCTGTATTGCGATATTTCGAAGCCATCACCCCTTCGATCGCGGCATCGAGATCAGCATCATCGAAGACGATGAAGGCTGCGTTTCCACCGAGTTCGAGATGCACCTTCTTTACCGTGTCCGCCGACTCGCGCATCAGCAGACGGCCGACGTCGGTCGAGCCGGTGAAGCTGATCATGCGCACCGTCTCGCTCTTCAAGATCGGGCGCGAAACCACCTCGGGATCGCCGGTGACGATATTCAGAACACCTGCCGGAATGCCGGCCTTGAGCGCCAGCACGCCGAGCGCAAGCGCCGAGAAAGGCGTATCTTCGGCCGGCTTGGCGACCACCGTACAGCCCGCCGCCATCGCCGGGGCGCCCTTGCGCGTCAGCATCGCGCAGGGGAAGTTCCAGGGCGTGATCGCACCGACCACCCCGATCGGCTGACGCAGCACGAGGATCCGCTGATCCGCCTTCGGCGCCGGGATCGTCTCCCCATAGATGCGCTTGGCCTCTTCCGCGAACCACTCGACGAAGCTCGCCGCATAGACCACCTCACCCTTCGCCTCGGCAAGCGGCTTGCCCTGTTCGGTGGTCATCAGCAGCGCCAGATCGTCGGCATTCTCGATCATCAGCTCATACCAGCGGCGCAGTCTGGCGGCGCGTTCCTTCGCGGTCAGCGCCGCCCAGGCCACCTGTGCCTCGGCGGCGGCCGCGATCGCCTCTTCCACCTGTTCGGGTGCGAGTTTCGGCACCGTGCCGATCACCGCGCCGGTCGCGGGATTGGTCACCTCCAGCACCTCGCCGCTGGTGGCATCGACCCAGCGATCGCCGATCAGCGCGGCCTCGCGCAGCAGTTCCGGATTCTTGAGAGGAATCGCTTCCTTGAGCATGACTGTCGCCTCGTCCTACCGTTAATGGCTTGGGATCGTCTTCCGCATCTTGTGATGCACCCGCGCGCGCCTCTATGGCAAGGGGAAGATGGCGCAGGCGCGCCCTTGCCCCGTTCGCTATCGGAGCACACGACATGCAGCTCGACGATCCCTTCCAGCTAGCCGATCCTTCGCCATGGTACGGTCCCGAGCACCGACAGTTCCAAAGCGCAGCGCGGCGTTTCGTCGATCGTGAGATCCTGCCCTTTGTCGATGAATGGGACGAGGCCGGCGAGTTTCCGCGCGAGCTCTATCGCAAGGCGGCCGATGCCGGCCTTCTCGGCCTCGGCTGGCCGGAGGAATTCGGCGGCACGCCGACCGACCCCTTTTTCGCGCTGATCCTCAATCAGGAGATCGCCCGTGCCGGGGCGGGCGGGGTCGCGGCCTCGCTCTTCTCGCACGGGATCGCCCTTCCCCCCGTTCTTACCTTCGGCAGCGACGAACTGAAGCAGCGGGTGATTCCGCCGGTGCTCGCCGGCGAGAAAATCGCGGCCCTTGCCGTCACGGAGCCGGAAGCCGGCTCTGATGTCGCAGCGATCCGCACCCGCGCCCGGCGCGAAGGCGACGAATATGTGGTGAACGGCAGCAAGACTTTCATCACCTCCGGCATGCGGGCGGATTTCTACACCGTCGCGGTGCGCACCGGCGGCGAAGGCGCAGGCGGCATCTCGCTGCTGCTGGTCGAGCGGGACCGACCGAGCTTTGCCCGTACACCGCTGAAGAAGATGGGTTGGTGGTGTTCGGATACCGCAACCCTGCATTTCGATGATGTGCGCGTCCCCGCAGACAATCTCATCGGACGCGAGAACGAGGGTTTTCGCCCGCTGATGGCGAACTTCAACCGTGAGCGGCTCGGGCTTGCGGGACTGGCCATCGGCTTCGCCAAGCGATGCCTGCAGGATACCGTGACCTACGCCCGCGAGCGGATCGTCTTCGGCCGGCCGCTCACCACCCGCCAGGTGGTGCGGCACAAGATCGTCGAGATGGCGCGCCGCATCCGCGCCAGCGAAGCCTTCGCCGAAAGCCTCGCCTGGCGGTTGATGCAGGGCGAGGAGCCGGTCGCCGACATCTGTCTGCTCAAGAATCAGGCGACGCTCACCCTCGAATACTGCGCACGCGAGGCGGTGCAGACCTTCGGCGGCGCCGGCTTCATGCGCCCGAGTGCGGTCGAGCGGATCTATCGCGAGGTGCGGGTCTATGCGATCGGTGGCGGCGCTGAAGAGATCATGCGCGAACTTGCCGCCCGCCAGATGGGACTGGGCGGCTAGCTTTCCCCCGAAGAGACGCCCCCTTTGAGATTGCTCGCTCGCTGTCGCACCCGGGTCGGGCGTTCTTGCCCCTTGAAGCAAGTCTTGCAGATGATCCCGGACGCGTCACGCCCGGTGCGATGGATTGTCGTATCACTGCGACGGCAGGTCGCCGACCGGCAACAGCAGACAGGCGACACGGCGATCTTCAAGCAGCAGGACATTGAAGGTCCGTGCGGCTGCCGCGCTGGCCATGCTTTCGGCACGAACATCCATGGTCTTCAGCAGCCGGGCGATAGACGACGGAATTTCCTGCCAGCGCGCGCCGGTGCCGAGCAGCAGCAGGTCGATCGGCGGATCCGCCTCCTGCAGCGCTTCGAGATGCGCTGGCCCCACCTCGTCCAGTGAGAGCGGCCCCAGCCTTACCCAGCCTTCGGGCAGCACCAGAACGGCACCCTCGACCCGCACGCCGGCCAGCGTGAAGTGGTCGGGGCCATAGCCCTTGACCAGCGGCAGACGAGGGTCGTCACGCTCGTCGATTTCCATCATCGCATCCTGCCGGGCGGAGCGGCCGGGCGTCTCAGGGACGCGCCGCCGTCTTGTCGCCCTCCTCGCTGTCGAAGATGCCGCGCTTGAGATCAAGGAAGAGCAGGACCGGCGAGGCGATGAAGATCGAGGAATAGGTACCGACCGCCACGCCCCAGATCATCGCCGCGGTAAAGCCGCGGATCACCTCGCCACCGAAGTAGAACAGCGCGAAGAGCGCCAGTACCGTCGTCAGAGAGGTCATGATGGTGCGCGACAGGGTGTCGTTGATCGAACGGTCGAGCAGCTCGACGAGAGGGATGCGCCGGAACTTGCGCATGTTCTCGCGGATGCGGTCATAGACCACCACCGTATCATTGAGCGAATAACCGACGATGGTCAGGATCGCGGCGATGATCGAGAGATTGAATTCGAGCTGGGTGATCGAGAAGAACCCGACGGTCAGCGTCACGTCATGAACGAGAGCGATCACCGCGCCGACACCGAACTGCCACTCGAAGCGGAACCAGATATAGACGAGCACCGCCAGCACCGCGAGAGTGACCGCAAGCGTCCCGTCACGGGCGAGTTCGCCGGATATCTTCGGACCGATGAAGTTGGTCTGTCGGATTTCGATACCCGGTATCGCCTCGCGCAGGGCCTGCTCCACCCGTTCCTGAGCGGCGCGCTGCGCCTCTTCGCCGCCCGGCTGCTCCTCGAAACGGATCAGCACCTCACGCGGCTCGCCGAATTCCTGGACGCTGACGTCTCCCAACCCCAGCGAACCGACCACCTTGCGGATCTTTGCGATGTCGGCAGCAGGCGGCGGCGTGCGAACCTCGATCGTCGAACCGCCGACGAAGTCGATGCCGAGATTGAGGCCGCGGGCAAAAAACAGCACGATTGATAGCACTACCATCAGGGCGGAGAAGCTGAACGCCCAATAACGCCAGCGCATGAAAGGGATCCGGGTCTCGTCGGGGATCAGTTTCAGCATCTCTCGAACTTTCCTTGCATTACCCAGACCGGGACCATCAGACCGGCAGTTTCTCAGGACGGCGCTTCTTCACCCACAGCACCAGCACCATGCGGGTGAGCGTGATCGCCGTGAACATCGAAGTCAAAATGCCGATGCCGAGCGTCACGGCAAAGCCGCGCACCGGTCCGCTGCCGAACTGGAAAAGCAGGAAGGCGGCGATCAGGGTCGTGATATTGGCATCGAGAATCGTGCTCATCGCCTGCGAATAGCCGGCTTCTAGCGCCCGCAGCGGACCGCGCCCCAGGCGGATCTCCTCGCGGATGCGCTCGAAGATCAGAACATTCGCATCGACCGCCATGCCGATGGTCAGCACGATACCGGCAATGCCGGGCAGGGTAAGCGTCGCACCGAGAAGTGAAAGCGCTCCGAGGATCAGCACCATGTTGATAAGCAAGGCGAGATCGGCGGCGAGCCCGAACCAGCCATAGACCAGCACCATGAAGACGACGACCGCCACCATGCCGATCACCGCTGCGCGTTCGCCGGCAGCGATCGAATCGGCGCCGAGGTCGGGACCGACGGATCGTTCTTCAAGAATCCGAAGGGGAGCGGGCAGCGCGCCGGCACGCAGAAGGACGGCCAACTGATTGGCGCTGTCGATGGTGAAATTGCCGCTGATCTGGCCACGCCCACCGAGAATCGGCTCACGGATGACAGGAGCCGAAATGATCTTGTCATCGAGCACGATGGCAAAGCGCTTGCCGACATTCTTGCGGGTGATGTCACCAAATCGGCGCGCCCCGATAGAATCGAAGGTGAAGTTGACGACTGGCCGCCCGTACTGATCGAAGCCGGCCTGGGCATCGGTCAGATTTTCGCCGGAGACACGGGCGCGACGTTCGATGACCAGCATCTCGCCATTCTCGGAAGGCAGCTTGATGTAACCGGGCGGCGGCCGGCGCGACGGATCGGCGGCCTCATTGACCATGTGGAAAGTCAGCTTCGCAGTGGTCGAGAGCAGGTCGCGAAGCTGCTGACTGTCCTTCAGCCCCGGCACCTGCACAAGAATCCGGTCTTCGCCCTGACGCTGGATCGTCGGCTCGCGGGTGCCGAGCTCGTCAATGCGACGGCGGACGATCTCGAGCGACTGTTCGACAGCATTGTCGATGCGTGCCCGGATCGCCGCCTCGCTGATCTGCACACGGATCTCATCGGAACCGGCCTGACGCACCTCGATATTCTTGCCGAGCGCTCCGATCAGATTGTTGCGCGAAGTGACGGGCACCGCCAGCTCGCGGATCGCCGCCAACGCGTCGCCGAGACGGGCGGGATCGCGAAGCCGCACCCGAATCTCGCGCTCAGACACGCCTTCGATCACCGCGATAATGCGCTTCTTGCGCAGGGCATCGCGCACTTCAGATTCGAGATCGGCAAGCTGTTCCTTCAGCACCGCCTCGGCATCGACCTCGAGCAGCATGTGCGAACCGCCCTGAAGGTCGAGGCCGAGCACCACGCGGCTCTTCGGCAGGAAGCCGGGCAGCGCTTCGATCTGCTCATCGGTCAGGACATTGGGCAGTGCCGCCAGCAGTCCGAACAGACAGACGAAGATCACCAGTACGATCTTCCAAGGTGGAAAATTCAGCATCTCTCGCTCCCGCCCGGATCGGAAAAAGCCGGCTTCGACCGGCCGGGGTTTCGCGACACACCCGCATCCGACAGCCCGACGGAGCGGCGCGCGGCCCCTTCCTTCATTCCGAGGTCACTTCTTCGCGTCGTCAGCCTTCACCGGCTGGCCCTTCGGGCGCACCTCGGCGATCGTTCCCTTGACGACATGGACCCGTACGCCATCGGCGATCTCCGCCTCGACCTCGTCGTCGGTGACCTTCGTCACCTTGCCGATAAGGCCGCCCGAGGTGACGATGGTGTCACCTCGCTTGACCGCCGCGACCATCTCGCGATGCGCCTTCAGCCGCTTGTTCTGCGGCCGGATGATGAGAAAATAGAAGATCGCGAAGACCAGAAGCAGGGGCACCAGCATCTGCGCCAGCCCTCCTTGCGCGCCCCCGGCTCCGCCTGCGGTCTGTGCCAGTGCCGTCGAAATCCACATCCCTGTCCGTCCCTTCCGCTTGAATGATCGGGAACCATCCGCCTTGTCGGCCCCGACCACACAGGAGACGCCGGACAAGGTGGAAAATCCGGGCGCGACTATAAAGCGTGGGCACCTGAATGCAACAGACTTCGCCTCAGCCGCGCCTCGCCCGCCAAATGGTTTTTCAAGGGGCGGCGTCAGCCGTCAGGCGAGGCAGATGGCGCAGGGGATCGACCGGCGTCTTGCCGCGGCGCAACTCGAAGTGAAGCTGCGGCCTGTCCACGAAACCGCTGGCACCCACCCGCGCGATGATCTGGCCACGCCGCACCCGCTGCCCTCGATGCACCAGCAGCGCAGCGTTATGGGCATAGGCGCTGACCCAGCCACCCGCATGACGGATCAGAATCAGGCGGCCGAAGGCTTCCAGCCCGTCGCCGGCATAGGCGACCACGCCCGCCTGTGCAGCGCGCACCGGCGCCCCGGCGGGTGCCGCGATATTGACCCCGTCATTGCGAAGTCCCTGCGCC
>RFIU01000245.1 GCA_003695555.1 Alphaproteobacteria bacterium | reverse complement strand
TTGCGGCGCCGACGGACGCCGTTTTCTTTTGGGAGGCCTGCAGGTCGGAGATGTGCGGGCGGGTGACGCCGCGCTTTGACAACTCACACCCGAGCCTGGACGAGCCGGCCCTCGCTATCGCCGCACCCCGCCGGATGGTCGCACGGGCGAGCATTGCGCGTGTGACATAAGCGTGTGACATAGGCGTGTGACATTGCGGCCGACAGCGCCTCGCTAACTGTTGATTTTAAAAGGAAAAACGATGTTTGGTCGGGGAGACTGGATTCGAACCAGCGACCCCCTGCTCCCAAAGCAGGTGCGCTACCAGACTGCGCTACTCCCCGTCATGCGCCGGGTTCTAGCCGATCGCCGGTGGTTCGACAAGGTGGTGAGGGGGTGCCGGGTGATCCCGGCCAAGGTCTTAGCCCGCCGTGCCCGCACACTCCATCGGCTTCGCCATTTCGGCGTCCTTTTCATCCCAGGTGCCGAAGATCGGATGGTGAACCAGATCGCCGGGCCGAATGTTGAGCTGTTCGCTGATGCCTCCCTTCAGCTCCAGCGCCGCCAGCACCCGACCGCGCGATGGCAGGGTCGTCAGATCGAGCGGACGACCGTGGGCGATATTGGCCACCCGCCCGTTCGCCCGCACGAAGAGGATGTCGAGCGGGATCAGGGTGTTCTTCATCCACATCGCGACGCGGCGCGCGGTGGCGTAGTCGAACAGCATCCCCGCGTGCGCATCGAGCGAACGGCGATGCATCAGGCCGATCGCCCGCTCGCGGTCGTCATCGGCCACCTCTACGCAAAACAGATGGCGGCGATGGTCCACCGTCTCGATGACGAGCGGTGAACGGGCAAGATGCTGGGGGGCCTTGCCGCTCGCCTCCTGCGCTCGAGCGATGTCCGGCGGTGATCCCGCACCTGCAGCGATCCCGCAGGCGATCATGGTCGCCGCCGCCACCAGACGCATGCGCCGAAAGATCCGGCCGAAATGCTGCGGGAATATCACCTTGCGCCCTCCCTGTCGTTCTCCGCCCCTCGATCGGTATCATTTGGCACACCAATGCATCGCTCGGCAAGACGGCTGGGTGCTGGCCGAACCGCCAGGCCCGGGCAAGGGGGCAGGTTTTTTTCCTTCAGTCCTGAAGACGCCGGATGGCGGTGACCAGCGGGCCGCGCTCGCCCTTGCCGACGCGCACCTCGACCCGTTCGCCGGGCTCGAGATCATCGATGCGGGCGCGTTGCAGGGTCCGGACATGGACGAAGATGTCGGGACCGCCATCGCCGCGAGAGACGAACCCGTAACCGCGGGTGCGGTCAAACCATTTGACGGTCCCCTCCTCGAAGGGCCCTTTCTCGTCGTCCTGCTCGTCTTTCCGTCTCGGCGGCAAGGGCGGTCGGGGATCGTCCGCTTCTTCGGCGGTTGAAAGGTCGATATCAAGGATGCGGACCGCCTGTCGTCCATGAACCCGCCTGACCGCCTCGCAGCGCAAAGTCGCGCCTGCCGGCACGCTGCGCCGGCCGGCCGGAATCAGCACCGAAAAATGGATCAGGACGTCACCACCGCCATCAGCGGGGACAAGAAAGCCATAGCCGCGCTGGCGGTCGAACCATTTGATGCGCCCGGCAATCACCTCGATCGATGTCTCGATCGCGGGCGCTTCCTCCCCTGCGTCGCTCATCCGCTTTGTGCTCCCTCGCGTGAAGGGAGGAAAATTCTATCACGGATCGACCGCTTTTCCAAAGCGCCGGCAGGCGGTGTAGGTGAAGGGGTCAGTGGCCGCCCTTCTCTTTCGCCGTCTCGCCGGCGATCAGCGTCGGCATCTCGTGATGGTGGTGGATCAGCCCCTTCTCATAGAGAATCTGGGTTGCCGGCTGCAGCCAGAAATAGACGGCGACGAAGCCGGCCAGTGACATGATGATCGTATAAGGCAGCGCCATGATCACCATGCGCATGTAGGACAGCCGGATCAGCGGCGCCAGTGCCGAGGTCAGCAGGAAGAGGAAGGCCGCCTGTCCGTTCGGGGTGGCGACGGAAGGGATATTGGTGCCGGTGTTGATCGCCACCGCCATCAGATCGAAGGTGTCGCGGTCGATCATGCCTTCGGCGAGCGCCTTTCCGACCTCCGACACATAGACGGTCGCAACGAACACATTGTCGCTGATCGAGGAGAGGAATCCGTTCGCCGCATAGAGGGCGGCGATCCGCATGTTGCCCTCAAGAGAGAGAACCGCATGGGTCACGGGGTCGAAGAGGCCCTGGTCGTTGATCATCGCGACGATCGCGAAGAAGACCACCAGCAGGGCGGTAAACGGCAGCGCCTCCTCGAAGGCGTGGCCGATCCGGTGCTCTTCGATGATGCCCGAGAAGGTGGTGGCGAAGATGATCACGCTAAGGCCGATCAGGCCGACGGCGGCAAGATGGAACATCAGGCCGAAGACCAGCCAGATCGCGACCACCGCCTGAGCGGCGATCGACAGCTTGTCGCGCGGCGTAAGCTTGGAGGATTCGTATTCCTCGAACTCTTCCATGATCTTGAGCACCGCAGGCGGAATGCGTGCGCCGTAACCGAACATGCCGGTGACTTCTAGGAAGATCACGGTCAGCAGACCGAGGACGAGGACCGGCAGGGTCACCGGCGCCATGCGGAAGAAGAACTCGATGAAGTTCCAGCCGGCGTCGTTGCCGATGATGATGTTCTGCGGCTCGCCAACCAGGGTGGTGACGCCGCCGAGCGCGGTGCCGACCGCCGCATGCATCATCAGCGAGCGCAGGAAGGCGCGGAACTGCGCAAGATCGGAACGCTTCAGCTCGTCCACCCCTTCATCGGCCTGGGCATCATGCTCGTCGTCGAAATGCTTGCCCGAGGCGACCTTGTGATAGACGGAATAGAAGCCGGTCGCGACCGTGATCACGACGGCGGTGACGGTCAGCGCGTCAAGGAAGGCCGACAGCACCGCGCCGAGCAGCGAGAAGATCAGCGCCAGCATTACCTTTGAGCGTACCCGCACCAGTACCTTGGTGAAGATGTAGAGCAGCATGTCGCGCAGGAAATGAATGCCGGCGACCATGAAGATCAGCAGCAGCAGCACTTCGAGTGCCGCCTCGATCTCATGATAGACGGTGGCCGGGCTGGTCAGTCCCATCAGCACCGCCTCGAAGGCGAGAAGCCCCCCGGGCTGCAGGGGATAGCACTTGAGCGCCATCGCCAGGGTGAAGATGAACTCGCCGACCATCAGCCAGCCGACGACATAGGGGCCGACGGCCCAGTAGACGATCGGATTGATGATCAGGAAGGCAAGGATCGTAAGCTTGTACCATTCGGGCGCCTGTCCCAGGAAGTTGGCCCGGAATGCCTGCCAGATGCTTTCGCTGCGCATGGTGCGTTTCATCCCCGAGATGCCGTAAATGTCCGTTCGGTGAATCTTGCGGGCGGTATCCGGCGATTGACCGGCGCACGCTCGTCTTCGCCAAGGCGCTTGTAACGGGCACCCCGGCGCGAGATCAAGAAAAAGCCGTTGCCGTCACGCCTCGATGTCATCAGACCGAGATCATGCCGACGGCATGCGGAAAGCGTCCGGCTTGCGTCGAAGCGTTTCCGGTCCCTAATCTGCCGACGACCTGGGATGCCGCATGCGCCCCTTGTTCGATGGTGGCTGCTGCGATTACGAACTTCCTCGTCCGGCCATGCGTTGGTGAAGTATCGACATCGGGTAAGAGGCAGAAAACCGAATACCGCAACAGATCGGGGAGACCGTCATGAAGCTTGAAGGTGAAACCGTGGTTCCCGCCCCCCGTCAGGTGGTCTGGGATGCCCTTAACGACGAGACCGTCCTGATCGCATGCATCCCGGGCTGCGAGGCACTGGAACGCATATCCGACAATGAGCTGGCCGCCGTCGGGCATGCAAAGGTCGGACCTGTGGAAGCGAAGCTGAAGGGCGAGGTCCGGCTCGAGAACATTGTGCCGCCGCTCTCCTACACGCTCATCGGGCAGGGCAAGGGGGCGGTCGGCTTTGTGCGCGCACGTGCGGATGTCGCGCTGCATGAAGAGGACGGGGGACGTGCCACCCGCATCGACTATTCGCTCGAGGCGAAGATCGGCGGCCGGCTGGCGCAGGTCGGTTCGCGCCTGATGACGAGTGCGGCGCGCAAATATGCCGACGACTTCTTCGCCTGTTTTTCGCAACGGGTCGCCGAGCGCGCCGGCGCGGCCGCTGTCCCGGCCGGCGAAGAGGTCGCGCGCGAAGCGGCCGGGGCGGCCGTTGAGACGACCGGCGGAGCGGCGGGCGAGACGCACGAGGCCGAGCAGGCCCCGGGCGGTCTGCCGGTCTGGGCCTGGGCGGGCGGTCTGATCCTGCTGGTGCTGGCGTTGCTCTACTGGCTTGCCTGACGGCGCCCGTTCGGGTCTGATGGTCGTCCGGGCAAAGCAGGATGACGGACGGGATGGCTTGCGGACCCATGGACGACGATCTGGCGGTGCTGGCCGAGGCGCGGTCCTGGCTTGCCGAGGGTGCGCGGGTCGCGCTTGCGAGCGTGGTCGAGACCTGGGGCTCGGCACCGCGAGCGGCCGGCGCGCATCTTGCGATCCGCGCCGACAGCGTCTTCACCGGTTCGGTTTCGGGCGGATGCGTCGAGGGCGACGTGATCGCCGACCGCCTCTCCGTCACCACCATTCCTCACTTCCACTTCATGCGTCTTCATGCGTCGACCAATGATGGCAGGGAAGATGTTCG
>RFIU01000244.1 GCA_003695555.1 Alphaproteobacteria bacterium | reverse complement strand
GGTCGAACGCCACGCCACCGCGACCCTTCGCGGTGGCGGCGGCAACCGCAGCGATCGCCGGCCTTGCGCATGTCGGGGCGCTCGACAGCGCGCGGCTTCTTGCCGCCCGCCACCTGATGATCTCGCTGTGGCAGGCAGAGCGCACCTTCCCCACCGCCGAACCCTCGCCCGATGCGGGCGAAGCGGGGACGCCCGGAACGCACGGTGCGGGTGATGATGGAAAGGCCGGCGACGACCGGGCGGCACCGTCCGATGCCCCGCCGCCGGCATGAGCGCGCGCCGCATGGCGCGTCCCCCACGACCGGAAAGGACGGCGAAGGCGGACAATCCTCCCCTCGCGATACGGACCGCCTGCTGATCGAACGCTTTCTCGAAGCCTTCACCGCCGAACGTGGCGCGGCGCCGAACAGCATCATGGCCTATCGCCGCGATCTCGAGGATTTCCTGGTTCGCAGCGGAGTCTCGAGCCTTTCGGCACAGGCGGACGACATTCGCGGCCATCTCGCCGAACTGCACCGGCTGCACCGCAGCCCCGCCACCATCGCGCGGCGCCTGTCGGCGCTTAGACAGTATTTCCTCTTCCTCTATCGCGAGGGGCACCGCAGCGACCATCCGGCTGCAGAGATCGAGGGGCCGCGCCGCACCCGCCCGCTTCCACGCAGCCTGAGCGAAGCCGAGGTCGGCCGTCTGCTCGATGCCGCGCGTGCCGCCTGCCATGCGCCCGCCCGCTCGCCCACGGCGCGCTTCGAGGCGGCGCGACGACTGGCGCTGGTCGAACTGCTCTATGCGACGGGCATGCGGGTGAGCGAGCTGCTCGCGCTGCCCCGCCATGCCCTGTCGGGCGAACGTCGCTCGCTGGTCATCCGGGGCAAGGGCGGCCGCGAGCGGCTGGTGCCGGTCGGGCGCGCCGCCTGGGGCGCGACTCGCGACTATCTGGCATTGCTGAAGGAAAGAGAGGCCACCGCCGGCAGGTCCCGCACGAAGGCCGGGAAAGGGAGAGCCGCTAGCCGCGCATCCGCTTCGCAATGGCTGTTTCCCGGGCGCGATCCGCAGCGCCCCTTGAGTCGGATGCGCGTGCAGCAGATCCTGAAGGATCTCGCCCGCGAAGCCGGAATCGATCCGCAGGCCTTGTCCGCCCACCGGCTGCGTCACGCCTTTGCCAGCCACCTGCTCGCCCATGGCGCCGATCTGCGCGCGCTGCAGCGGATGCTGGGACACGCCGACATCTCGACGACGCAGATCTATACCCATGTGCTGAACCATCGGCTGGCCACGCTGGTGCAGGAAAAGCACCCGCTGGGCGACCCGCTCGACAATAATGGCCACGACGAGACGGATACCCGCGCCGCCGATGGATCCGGAAAGTCCGACAAGGAACGACGGTAGTTGGCGTTACGCCGCCCCCTCTTCCCGCGGTTCAATCGATGATGTCGATCCAGCCCTTCTTGATCGCCTTGGCCACGGCATGACTGCGTGATGATGCCTCGAGCTTGGCGATCGCGTTGCGGACATGGAAACGGGCCGTCTCGGGCGAGCGGTCGATGATGATGCCGATCTCGCTGTCGGTCTTGCCGCAGGCCACCCAGGCGAGGCACTCGCGCTCGCGGTCGGTCAGCGGACAGTCGTCATGAAGGCCGAGACCTTCCGCCACCGCGATCTCGTCCATGCGGTCGAGAAAGGCATGGGCCACGACGAACAGATCGCTTTCATAGACGGCGACCCAGCGGCGCAGCTCGGCTAGGGGTTCTTCCGACATCCAGCTGACGAAACCGGTGCGCCCGCCCGGCTGATGGACGGGAACGATGACCCCGGAACGCACCCCGACCTGGCGCAGCAGACTGATGGTCTGCTGCCCGATCGCCGTGAAGGGTCGTTCCAGCCAGCGCGGATCGACGCCGAGATTTTCCTCATCCAGCCCCCAGGTGAACGGCCATCGGCGGTTCCGACAGGGTGTCACCAGCGGACAGGCGAGATTGTAGCCGCTTTCCACCCAGCGCCGGACGAACTCCGGCGCCCAGCCGAGCTCGACGCCGATCGGCTCGCCATCCTCGTCGAGCGGCAGGCTCGGGTGCTGGATGTCGATATCATAGGCGACACGCGAGAAGGGAAGCGCACGGGTATAGTGCGCCAGCATCAAGGACGCCTCACGAAGCGCGCCGGCGCGAGACAGATCTTCCAGAAATCGACGGGTCGGATCGGCAAGCATGATCGGTTCTCTCCTCCTCCAGCAGGCGTTCCCGTTGCCGCACGCGCAAAACCGCTCGCGCTGCCAGCACCACCCCGCCATCGCCCGGCCGCATTGTCTTCGCCTTTGCGTGCCGGCTTCGCGTCGGGGAAAGTCGGACGGAAACGCCCGTACCGCCCTTTGCCGGGCAGCCTCCCTTTTCGGGGAGCAGAATATCGGAAGAGAATGACCGTTTCACGGTAAGCAGCGCAATTATCCATCAAATCCCCCCGGTTTCGGGAGGCGTGAACCTGATTGTTTCGGCAGTTGACGTTACGTCAACCCGAATTGCCGTCGCTCCCGCAAGGACGATGATTCGCCCACCGAAGACAAGTGCCGCCACCGAAGAAGCGTGGAAAATGCGGAAAGGAAAGCCGCCAGGAACTGCCTTGCGCACAAGCAGGCGGAGGAAGTCGGCTTATTCCTCGGGCACCAGGCGGGGCGCTCCCATCCGCCAGCTTCCGTCCGGCATCAGACAGGCGGTCCCGTAGGCTTCGTGCTCTTGGCCACCGATGGTGATGGTCGTCTGGTATTCGCGCTCCTGAAGACAGTCGCCCGCCGGCAGCGGTGCCGATGGCGATGTTTCGGCATAGGGTGCGCGGGACGGTCCCTCCTTGACGACGACAACCTGCGGCGATCTTGCCTGCCCATATGCCGGCGGCCGATCGCCGGGGTCGCCCGCCGCGCGACGCCGGGAGCGATCATAAAGGTCGTACATCAACAAGCCGACCCCGATACCGAGCAGGGTCCGCCCGCCATGATGATGGTGGCGTCGATAATACCGGTGATGCCCGTGACCATATCCGCCACGGTAGCCGTGACCATATCCGCCGCCGTAGCCGTAACCGCCATGGTAACGATGACCGCCACCATAGCCACCACGGTAGCCGTACCCGCCACCGTAGCCGTGGCCGTACCCGCCAGCGGAGAAATGACCTGTGGCATGGGCGGCTCGAGCAGAGGCGCGCGGATCGGCCGAGGCCGGGGTGGCCGCAAATCCCGTAGCAGCGAGCAGAAGAGCCGCCACCGAGAGAGATCCGAGGGTGCGTGCCAATGGCCAATGACGAACCGGTGCGGCTTCGGGAACATGGCGGCTCATGATCATCCTCCTTGCGGTCCGCCCGCTTCTACGCGTCACCTTCAGCGCAAGAAAGACCCGGGCGTTCTTTGCGAATCTCGGGCCCATCGTGGCGCAGTCGGGCTGAATACCGGCTGAACGGGATCCGGCGGAAAGCGGGCGGCAAGTGAGCGGAGGAAATGCGAACAGCCCCCTCCGAAAGGAAAGAGGCGGACACCGCCGGGCATCCGCCTCTTGGGATGAAGGGTCTGCTCCAAGCGCACCCGCGCAGGAGGGAATAAGCCGCCCTATTCCACCGGCACGGGGTGATCCGACATCGAATTCAGATAGGCGATCAGGTCGGCGCGGTCCTGAAGTTTGCGCACGCCGGCGAATGCCATCCGGTTGCCGGGCGCGAACTGGCGCGGGTTGAGAAGCCAGTGATTGAGCTTCTCGAAGTCCCACTTGCCCTCGACCTTCTGGAGCGCCGGCGAATATTTGAAGCCCGGCACACTCGCGATGTCGCGACCGACCAAGCCATAGAGATTGGGGCCGATCCGGTTCGGGCCGTTCTTGTCGATGGTGTGGCAGGCCATGCACAGCCGGAAGATCTTCTTGCCGCGCGCCGGATCCGCCTGCTTCAGGGCATCGCCGATCGGCGGCACGTCGGCGGCATGCACCGCAGAAGCGCCGAGAAAGAACAGGCCGGCAAGCGCCAGCGCAACGAGTCGTGCGAAAGTCTGGCCCATGAGTCTCGATCCCTTGCTTGCGGGTTCCGCCCGAAAATATCCGGCGGCCCGACCGCGTTGAACGGACTGGAACGGGATGCATCCCGCGGCCTTCGATCTAGAAGCTCACCTCCTCTCTGGCAAGGGTTGATACGGGCGGCAGAGACGTTTTTGCGTCATTTCCCCTCTTGTGCCCGACGGCGGTCCTGCCTAGGAAACAAATGGGCATCAGGCGAGAAGAGGGCGACCGGCGAGTGCGGCAATCGGCGCGAACCATGCGGTCGCTGTTCGTGATCGCCGGCATGTCAGCCAAGAAAGGTCCTGTGTCCTGTGACCCGAGCGAATCTCATTAAGCCACCCGTCGTCATCATCGGCGCCGGTTATGCCGGTGCCCACTGTGCCACGGCCCTGCGTCGCGCCGGATATGACGGGCCGATCCGGCTCATCGGCGCGGAAGAATTCCTGCCCTATGACCGGCCGCCGCTTTCCAAGGCGTGGCTGAAGGACGAGACGACGATCGCGCGTTTGACGCTGCGTCCCGCCGACTTCTACGCCGACCGCGACATCGCGGTCATGTGCGGACGCCGTGTCACCGCGATCATGGCGGACGAACATCGCATCCGCCTCGACGACGGAACGATGCTCGACTATCACGCCCTCGTTCTCGCGCCCGGCGCAGCGCCGCGGATGCTGCCCGACACGATGGTCGGGGCCGAGGACGGCGATGAAGCGGCACGCGCCCGCATGCTGAGCCTGCGCGAGCTTGCCGATGCCCGCAT
>RFIU01000243.1 GCA_003695555.1 Alphaproteobacteria bacterium | reverse complement strand
ACATAGCTCATCGCCGCTTCCGGCTTCGGTCCCTTCGCCCCTTCCTTGCCACCGGCCGGCGGGCAGGGAACCCCGTCCTGCCAGCCCTTGGCGTGAACGACGAGGGTGCCGGCGACCGCCCGATAGGCGATCCGCCGCTTGCCGATGGTGACCGTTCCCTCGCTTTCATGGGTTTCGGGGGTGAACAGCGTCGGACAGGCCTGCGCCTGCCCGGCGCTGGCCGGCTTTGACGCATCGGCCGGCGCCGCCAGGGACGGTTTGGACGGCATGGCGGTGGCGAGCAACAGGGCGGCGATGACCGCGAAGGAGGAATGGCGATGACGTGACATGGACGTGCCCCTTTCCTGGAAAGTTTCTCTTCTCGTGGATCTCGTGGAGATCTCGTATCCGGCAAGTCTCGCGCCGGCGCAGCGCGCCTGTCAAATGGCGATGAGACCGGCGGTCGCACTGCAACCACGTTTCGTCGCACCAGCCCCCCGATTGACATGCCCGGCCCCGGCATTACATGAACGAAGCTGGAAAGCAGGATGCGACGACATCCCATCCACAGCGCAAGGACGATCATGAGCAAACAGCCACCCCCCGTCCGGATCACCGAACGCGCCGCGAAGCGCCTGAAGGATCTGATCGCTGCCGAAGGACGGGCGATGGATGCCCTTGCCTTTCGCATTGCAGTCAATGGTGGCGGGTGTGCCGGTTTTTCCTATCAGTTCGACCTGACCGAAGAAGCGCAGGACGGCGATATCGAATCTGTCCAGCACGGCGTACGGGTATTGGTGGACGGCCTCTCGCTGCTTCATCTGCTCGGCAGCGAGGTCGATTATGTCGAGGATCTGATCGGCGCCTCCTTCCGGGTCAACAATCCCAATGCGCAATCGTCCTGCGGCTGCGGCTCGAGCTTCGCTCTTGCCTGAAGCCGATCTCTGCGATCGCTCACCCGGCCATCATGCCGGTCCCTTCGATGCGGTGCAGAATATCGCGGAACGTCGCGCTCGGCTGTGCTCCCTGAAGCGCATAGCGCCCGGCGAAAATGAAGGTCGGGACGCCTGAAATGCCCATCTCGGTGGCCGCCGCGATCTCACGCGTGACCAGATCGCGATCGCGATCCTCGGCGAACAGCCGGGCGACGAGCTCGGCATCCATTCCGCACTCGGCGGCCACTTCGAGCAGGACCTTGCGTGAACCGAGATTGCGCCCATGCGTGAAATAGGCGGCGAACAGCGCCTCGACCACCGCCGGCTGGCACCCGGCCGAGGCGGCCCAGCGGATCAGACGATGGGCGTCGAAGGTATCGGGAACGCGCTCGATCCATTCGAATGCGAAGGTGATCCCGACCGAACGGCCTTCGTCGAGCAGACGTTCCTCGATCCGCCGGCGCTGTTCGGGGTCGGGAAATTTTCGCGCATAATAGGCGCGCCGATCGATACCTTCCGCCGGCAGGCCGGGGGCGAGCTGCCAGGGCCGCCAGCGGATGTCGAGGCGGGCGGCGGCCTCGGCTTCATCGGCAAGCGCTCTTTCCAGCCGTCGCTTGCCGATCCAGCACCAGGGGCAGATCACGTCAGAAACGATATCGAGAGTAAGGACATTCACAATCCGTCTCCAATCCCCGGCGCTGGCTCCGGCATTGCGACATCCGCTTTCTGCATGAAGGGGGCACCGGCCGGCCAGCGGGCCACGAATTCCGGCACCTCTTCGATGGGCATCGGCCGACCGTAGCGAAAGCCCTGCACCATCTCGCAGCCGAGCGCACGCAGACGCTGCTCCTGCTCGGCATTCTCGACCCCTTCGGCGAGAACATGCAGCTTCAGCGTGCGGGCGATCTGAAGGATCGCGGTCAGGATCGCAATGTCTTCGGGCGCGCCGCGGCGCAGGAAGAGGCGATCGACCTTGATCTCGTCAACCGGCAGTTCCTTGAGCAGGCCGAGGGAGGAATAGCCCGCCCCGAAGTCGTCGAGCGCGATGCGGAAACCGGCGCGGCGCAGGCGACGGACATTGCGCCAGGCGGTACGCCAGTTGGCGATCGGACCACGCTCGGTGATCTCCAGGGTGATGCGCTCGGGCGGCATGCCAGCGCGAGCGACAATGTCTGAAACCCGATCGGCAAAGCCGCGCGCGGCGGCGAAATCCGGCGTGATGTTGGCCGAAAGGTGAAGAGGCGGCCTCGGCCCGGCGGCATCGCCGTCCAGCTGCTGAAGCAGACCCACCCCCTGTTCGAGGCCGAAGAGATCCAGCTCGGCGGCGATCCCGCGACGCTCGGCGACACGGATGAAGCGGGCCGGCATCAACAGGCCGAATTCGGGATGGTGCCAGCGCACCAGCGCCTCGAAACCGACAAGGGATCGATCATCCAAGCGCACCTGCGGCTGAAACCAGGTGACGATCTCGCCATCGTCGAGCGCCCGGCGCAAACGCCGTTCCAGCGCTGCCGGATCGGTTTCGAGACGGGCCAGCGCCGCGGCGTCGGGAACGGTGACCGTCCGGGATCCGCTTGTGCTGTCCGCGGTCCCGCTGTCGGTCCCGCACAGCCCGCTATCATCGCAAGACGGCATGCGCCCTTCTCCCATCGGCCACGCCCCCCGAAATTCAGGCTACCGCGACATTCTGGTCGCGCAAGCCGGAAAGTACGATTTCCTCCATGAAATAGCACAGGACGTCCTGACGGATGACCGTCTCGTCACGGGTCAGCATCGACGGGATCACCGTCCGGGTGAGACGAATCAGGCCGGCTTCATAGACGAAGAATCGATCGGTCGCCGGGTGGCGATCGAGATCCTCGACCTCGAGCACGATGCGGTTGCCGAGCCGTGGATGCTGGCGGGCGAACTCGGTACCTTCCGGCAGTTCTCGGAAATTCCAGTACTCGATCGATCGCGGAAAACAGAGATCCGCCGTCTCGTCCCCGAAACCGATACCGACATCCGCCGGCACACGCACCGTCGCGATCGTGTGATAGACGGCGAGATCCTGGGGATGCGGCGCACTCGTTGGCAGATGGTCCATGTGAAGGCAGGCATCGACCATCGTCTTCGCCTTCTCGACTCCGAGCGGATCGCCGGAATGACCGCATTCGAGCGTCGTTGCCGGGCAGAAGTCGGCGAAAGCCATAGACTGCACGCCGTGCGGTTCCGTGAAATAGACGACAAGGCGACCGAACATGTTGGCAAGGTGGAGAAATTCGCGCTCCAGCCGATTGATGCAGGCATAATGCGGATTGCGTCCGGTGTTGTTGTGAATGTCGATGCTGGCGATCGGCCGGCGCGCGCGCATCGTCTCGGTCACCTCGGCCATGATCCGCGCTTCGGGGCTCGTGCGATCATCGCCCCCCGGCCAGACGCGGTTGAAGTCCGGTTGATCGTCGAGACGCCGCAGATTGCGCTCCGCCGCCCGGACATTGCCGATGAAGATCGAGAGCGGACGCGGCAGCTCCTTCGTCCGGTAGGCGCGAAGCAGATCGCGGATCGCAAGAAAGCCGCTGTGCTCGTTGCCATGAAGCAGACATGAAACGAACAGCGGCCGGCCGCGCCGGCCGGGCAGGTGGATGAGACTCGGGCCGCCGAGCAGACGGTGCAGTTCCTGCGGTGCTGCCGCCAACAGCCCTTCGGGAAGACGATCATGGACCTGCAATGGATCAGGTCGGCCATTCATGGACCGGCTCTCCGCTTTCTTGACACTCCCGATAGGCGCGCACCAAAGCCTCCATGTCCCGGCCATGCCGCGCTACCCATTCCCGCTGCCAGCTGGCGCCGTTGCGGCGCGTGGCGGCGCGCCGGGCAATGATCCCCAGATAGCGCGTCCGGTCGCGCGTGGCGATGCCCAACTGTTCCAGCCCGCGCTCGGCCATCGGCAGCAGAAATTCCTCGAAGGCACGCACCAGCGGCCAGACGGTTTCGTCCGCCCATTCGATCGTCGCTTCAAGCCCGTCGCGGGCCGCGGAATAGAAATTATCGCGTGCAACATGGAAGGGCAGACGCTCTTCCAGGTCCTGCGGCTCCTCGGCAAGCGCCTTCACCAGCCCATAATAGAAGGCGGCATTGGCAATGCCATCGACGATGGTCGGGCCTGCCGGCACCACCCGCTGCTCGATGCGCAGATGCGGCCTGCCGTCATCGGAGAAGCCGACAAGCAGGCGGTTCCAGCGCCAGATCGTGCCATTGTGCAGTCGCAGATGCCGCAGCTCCTCGACCGGGGCGTCGAAGAGCATCGGCAGGATGACCGGATAGCGCTGCCGATTGGCCTTGAAGATCTCGTAGGCACCCTCTTCGAGATAGCGGATGCCGAAGGTGACGCGCTCCATATAGTCCCACTTGCCAACGGAAACGGCCTGTTCGAAGAGCGGGATGCGGGTTTCCGCCCAGAGGTCGCGCCCGAACAGGAAGGGCGAGTTCGCAGCCACCGCGACGAGTGGAGCGGAGGCGATCTTGGAGGCATTGTACCAGCGCGCCGAATTCGCTGCATCGATCTGGAGATGCATCTGAAAGGATGTCGTCGCCGCCTCCAGCATGATGTCGCGGTGCAGCGTGCGAAGATGCTCGCGCCCCGAGATGTCGAGGGTCAGCGCACGCCCTTTGCGCAGCGCCATGATCTCCTGATTGAGGGCGCGATAGCGCTTCATCATGGAGAGATTTTCGAGAGTCATGTCCTGCTCTGTGATCGTCGGCAGAATACCGATCATCAGCAGGCGGATGTCGAGATCCTCGGCGATGCCTCCTGCCTTTTGCCAGTTATCCATCAGTTCCCGTTCGAGACGCGAGAGGGCCTTGCCGCGCAGGGGCACCGGATCGACATTGAATTCGACATTGAACTGCGAGAGTTCGGGCAGCACGTCAAGATCGGCAGCACGCTCTAGGAACGAGAGATTGCGCGCCGCCGGCATGCCTTGTGGAGTGGTCAACCATGCCTCCAGTTCGGCACCGGCGACCGGCTCTTCAGCCGCAAAACGGCCGTCCTCAAGCCATTGGCGCAAGAGCTCCGTTTCCGCCTTCAGGCGACGCTGGAATTCCCGGAAGTCTTCCCGACTGAACCGCGTCCGGGCGATCTCCTCTCCCATTTCTTCCCTCCTCCGGTCGCCCAAGGACCGATAGCAAAACACCTTGCCCCTTTTCCCGCCTAGCGTCCCCACGCGCCAGCGTCCTTGACATGGCGCAAATCGGCGACATGCGGCAGGCGAATTCCTAAAATTCTATCTGTCTTTTTACCGGCTCTTGAGCCTTTTGCGGATATGTGGCGGGGTGCGGGGGGCGATGATCGCTCATCGTGACCTAGAACGGGGAAACGTGCCATGCGGATCATTCCTATCGCCCTTGCCGGACTGCGCAACGCCCAGGCCCGCGCGGACCGGGCAGCGCAGAAGATCGTCGAAGCCGGGACCGACGGGGCGGCCCAGGTCGAGGCCCGATCGGCACCGACATCCCTGCCCCCGTCCGGCCCGCTTGTCTCCCCGCCATTTCCTGAAGCCGACCTGATCACATCGACCGTCGATCTGAAGACGGCGCGCACCGCCTTTGCCGCCGCCGCTCGGCTGCTGAAGACCGCCGACGAGCTCGATCGCAGCTTGATCGAAACTGGCGACCGAATCCGAGAGCGGCGCGGCTGAACGATGCCGGGACGCCATCTCGGCGACAGCGCTCGGTCTGATCCTTCCCCCCTTGAAGCATGCCGCCCGGCCCCTTAAACGTGAGCGGCATTCGCACCGGCGGACGGGCCGCCCGGTGATCGCGCCAAGGCGCAGGAAGACGGGCTGGAAATGGAAAAGCACTATTCACCCCGGGCGATCGAGGAGAAGTGGTACGGCCGCTGGGAAAGCGAGGGCGCCTTCCAGCCGCAGCACCCGGATGCCGAGCCCTATTGCATCGTCATCCCGCCACCGAACGTCACCGGCTCGCTGCACATGGGCCACGCCCTCAACAGCACGCTTCAGGACATTCTCGTGCGCTTCGAGCGACTGCGCGGCAAGGACGTGCTCTGGCAGCCCGGCACCGACCACGCCGGCATCGCAACCCAGATGGTGGTCGAACGCGAGCTGGCGAAGGAGGGGCTGACGCGACAGGAGCTGGGGCGTGAGGAATTCCTGAAACGCGTCTGGGAATGGAAGGAACGCTCGGGCGGCACCATCGTCCGGCAGCTGAAGCGTCTCGGCGCCTCTGCCGACTGGTCGCGCAGTCGCTTCACGATGGACGAAGGTCTGTCGCGGGCCGTCATCCGCGTCTTCGTCACCTACTATCGCGAAGGATTGATCTATCGCGACAAGCGGCTGGTCAATTGGGATCCGAAGCTCAAGACCGCAATCTCGGATCTCGAGGTCGTGCAGCGGGAAGTGGACGGTCACTTCTGGCACATCCGCTATCCGGTCGAAGGATCCGACGAGTCGCTCATCGTTGCCACCACCCGCCCCGAAACGATGCTCGGCGACACGGCCGTCGCCGTCCATCCCGAAGACGAACGCTATCGTCACCTGATCGGCGAACGGGTGCGCCTGCCGCTCGTCGGTCGCCTGATCCCGATTGTTGCCGACGAACACGCAGACCCCGAGCAGGGGTCGGGTGCGGTCAAGATCACGCCGGCGCACGACTTCAACGACTTCGAGGTGGCGCGACGGCATGATCTGCCGATGATCTCGATCTTCGATGAAGAGGCGCAGATCAACGACCAGGCGCCGGAACGCTATCGCGGACTCGACCGCTTCACGGCGAGAAAGCGAATCGTCGCTGATCTCGAAGAGCAGGGATTTCTCGTCAAGATCGAACCGAAGCGCATCATGATGCCCTATGGCGACCGATCGGGCGTGGTGGTGGAACCCTTCCTTACCGATCAATGGTTCGTCGATGCCGAGAAGCTCGCCGGTCCCGCGATCGAAGCGGTCCGCCGGGGCGACACCCGTTTCGTGCCGCCGCGATGGGCGAAGACCTATTTCCAGTGGCTGGAGAACATCCAGCCCTGGTGCATCTCGCGCCAGCTCTGGTGGGGCCACCGGATCCCCGCCTGGTACGGACCGGATGGAGCGATCTTCGTCGCCGAAACGGAAGAAGAGGCCTACGCCGAGGCGCGCGAGCAGTTCGGTCCCGAGGTCAGGCTGGAACGCGACCCCGATGTACTGGATACCTGGTTCTCGTCAGCGCTGTGGCCGTTCTCGACTCTGGGATGGCCGGACGAAACGCCGGAGCTGAAGCGCTTCTATCCGACCTCGACGCTGGTCACCGGCTTCGACATCATCTTCTTCTGGGTTGCGCGAATGATGATGGCCGGCCTGCACTTCATGAAGGACGTGCCCTTTCGTCAGGTCTACATCACCGGCCTGGTGCGCGACGCCAAAGGCGAGAAGATGTCAAAGTCGAAGGGCAACGTCATCGACCCGCTCGAATTCATCGAAAAATACGGGGCGGATGCGCTGCGCTTCACGCTGGCGGCGCTCGAGACGCAGGGGCGCGACATCAAGCTGTCGGAATCTCGGGTCGAGGGGTACCGCAACTTCGCCACCAAGCTGTGGAACGCCGCTCGTTTCTGTCGGATGAACGAGATCCGCGGGCGTGCGCCTGATGCGGGCGTGCCGGAAGCGACGCTGACCGTCAATCGCTGGATTCTGAGCGAGACGCGCCGGGCAACTGCGGAACTGACGGCGGCCTTGGAATCCTTCCGCTTCGACGTCGCCGCCAATACCATCTACCACTTCGTCTGGCACACTTTCTGCGACTGGCATCTGGAGTTCATCAAGCCGCTGCTTGCCGGCGAGGACGAGGCGGCCGTCGCCGAAACCCGTGCGGTCGCCGGCTTCGTGCTCGATACCATTCTGGCGATGCTGCATCCTTTCATGCCCTTCATCACCGAAGAGCTGTGGCATGCCATGGCGCCCGAAGGCGCCGAGCAGGCGCGCGGCGACCTGATCGTCGGCCGCTGGCCAGTAGCGGAGTCGATCCCGGCGGATGCGGCGGCCGAAGCCGAGATCGACTGGACGATCCGGCTGATTTCCGAGATCCGCTCGGCGCGCACGGCGGTGAACGTGCCGGCAGCGGCCCGCATTCCGGCCCTCGTCCGGGGTCTGGAGCCCGAACGACGTTCCTGGCTCGCCGCCGAACGGACGATGATCGAACGCCTGGCCCGCCTTTCAGAGATCCGCGAGGTGGACGCACTGTCCGAGCATGGGGCGGTGATGCTGGCACTTGATGATGCCGGCATCGCCCTGCCGGTTGCCGAGGTGATCGATATCGCGGAAGAGCGCGCGCGGCTCGCCAAGGCGGTCGAGAAAGCACGACAGGAAGCGAAGGCGCTGGAAAAACGCCTGTCCAATCCGAAATTCGTCGAACGTGCCCCCGCCGAGGTGGTCGAGGAGACCCGCGCCCGGCTCGCCGAGGCCCGCGCGCTTGCAGATCGGCTCGCCGCCTCGCTGGCGCGGCTCGGCGGCTGAGCGTCGCTGCGTGCGGAAAGAAAGGGGAGGCCGATGCCGCACGAGCGAGGACGCGACCCGCTGAACCGCGCCCGCAGGGCCGTGCGCGCCGCTGCCCATTCCCCTTCCGCGGAAGTTCCGGCGCGCGATCCACGCGTGCGCGAGGCATTGCGCTATCCCTACCCTCACCCGCCGCACGATTATCTCTATTGGCGCGGTCGGCACTTTCCGCTGCCCGCTGCCCTGCCCGGCGCGCCGCTCGATCATCGGCTGCGCGCGTTCGCCATCGGCGAGGATCTGCCGGCGGGTCTTCGCGAACGACTGCTGGAAGATGCAACGGATGGGATCGCCGGCCTTGCCCGCCGCCATGCGGTGCTGGCCTGCGGCTCCAACCAATCGCCCGAGCGTCTCGCCCGCAAGTTCCGCGATTGTCGCGACGCGCTCGTTCCGGTAACCCGGATCACGATCCACGAACATGCCGTTTTCCACGCCGCCGTCCTGACCCGCTATGGAGCGGTCGCGGCGACCATCGCCAGCTGTCCGGGGGCTGCTGCCGATATTGCGATCACCTGGCTGACCGATGAACAGCTTGCGGTGATGAACGCGACGGAAGATATCGGCGACATCTATGAACTGTCACGGCTGGCGGCCGACCATCTCTCGCATCATGATCATCCGCTTCCCTATTATCGTGCCATCCGGGGCCTGTTCGCGCCCGATGGCGTCGCCGTGGCGCTGGCCGGGATTGCGCAGATCCTGCCGGCTCATGTTCCGGTCGCTGGGCAGGGCGAGATGCTCTTGGCCGCTCACCGGCTGGTCGGTGCGCGGCATGTGCCGGATTTCGAGAATTTCGTCATCCGCCTGATCGAGGATGCGCCCTTCCGCCGCGCCTGCGAAGAGGAGCTCGGGGAGCGCTTTGCCGTCATTCCGGCTGGCTGAAGCGGCCACGCCATGGCAGGATGGCGGTGGTGCAGCGCATCTCGGCAACGAAGGAGGCAGCCGATGGACGGACGCAGGCGGATCATCCCCGTGATCCTGGCCGGTCTTGCCGGCATGATGATGACGATCGGCTTCGCCCTGCCCACCCCGTCGGTCGCCGAAGAGACCGCAGCGTCACGCTTCGACCCGGCCCGCTGGCGGGCGGTCGATCCGGAAAATCTGCTTTTGATGGATCTTGCGAACGGTCGTGTCGCGATCGAGCTGGTACCCGCCTTCGCGCCGCGCTCGGTCGCGCAGATCAAGCGGCTGGTGCGTTCGGGCTTCTATGACGGCCTTTCCTT
>RFIU01000242.1 GCA_003695555.1 Alphaproteobacteria bacterium | reverse complement strand
GCGAGCGCCGCCCGCGCCACAGGACCAAAGCGGGCGAGCACCTCGCTCTTGCGCTCGCCGACGAAGCCGCCCATCTCGAAACCGGGGTTGGCCGCCAGCGGCCAACGCAGGCCGCCATGACGCACCGCAAGCGCCGCCCAGACCAGCAGCATCGGTCCATAAAAGCGCCATTGCGGCCAGAATTCGAAGTGCGAGACAACGGGGCCGATCGCCTCCAGGGGCGGCATGCCGGCAGGCGGCGGCAATGCCGCATCAACGCTCTCAGTGGCCATCGCCGGGCGATCCGCCATCGCATCATTCATCCCGCTCTTCCCGTGATCTCGGCCGGCAGACGCGCCAGCCGCAGCACCAGCGGACGCAGCAGATGGGGCAGAACGAGACCTGCGGCCAGCAGACCGAGCCCGAGCCACCAGCGCATGCCGCCGAGCAGCAGGGTGAGCGTCGCACTCGCCGCACCGACGAGCAGGAAGACCAGCGCCGTCCAGGCCAGTGAACCGAGCGCAAGCCAGGCGAGAAAATGCCCGAAGGAAAGCCGATAGAACCCGCAGGCCGTATAGGTCGGCAGGCGGCTGCCGGGCATGAAGCGGCTGGCAATCAGAACCGCCGCCTCATGCCGCTTCAGCCAGCGCCGGAAACGATAGATGCGGCGATGGGCGAGCAGACGCCGCAACGGCCGGATGCGGGCGCCGGTGCGGCCCATCAGATAGAGCCCGCTATCGCCGATCAGGATCGCGAGATTGGCGAGCAGATAGAGATAGAGCGGGTGGGCGAAACCGCCGCTCGCAAGCAGCGCGGTGCCGACCGTCGTCGCATCCTCGGAGATCAGGCTGAAGCCGATCACCAGTGCGGCCAGCAGCAGCGGGTCGCCGGCCGCCCCCTGCAGCCAGGCGAGCACGTCCGCCGCGCTCAACTGCGACCATGAGTCCATCGGCAAGCCCTTTTCTCCGATCTTTTCCTGCCGGCGCGAGTCCACAGCGGGTGCGAATCGCCCTTCCAGCCCTCTCTAGCGCATGAACCGACGGGCGCGAAACCACGATGCCGTCTTCGCGTTTCCGCCCTGTGCGCGTCCAGAGCTCGGACCGCCCCATCTCGCCGGGCGGATGCGCCCCCGCTAGCCCAAGAGACATGTCCCAGCAGCTCATGACGATCCCCAAACCGTCGCCCTGCTCTGTCCGTCCGGGGCACGAGTTTCTTGCCCGGCTGAAACGAAACTGTCATTTTGCGCCCCCATGACCGATCGGCGAGGCGGGGGCCCAGATGGCGGGGAGGCAAAGGGAGAAGTGATGATGACGGCATCGGCGGGTGCGGAAAACCTTGGCGGGGCGGCCGGACAACACACGGCGCGCCGCTTCCGGATCCTCTTCCTGTGCACCGGCAACAGCGCCCGATCGATTCTCGCCGAAGCGCTTGCCCGGGCACGGGCTGGTGACGTGTTCACCGCCCACTCTGCCGGCAGCGAGCCGACCGGCATGGTCAATCGTTTCGCGCTCGAGACATTGGAAGCCGCCGGAATCCTGACCGACGGTCTGGAATCGAAGAACATGGACCGTTTCCTCACCCCCGACGCGCCACCGATCGACATCGTCGTGACGGTCTGCGACCGGGCCAACGACCGCTGCCCGGTCTTCCCCGGCGGCACCATCCGCCTGCACTGGGGACTGCCGGACCCGGCACGCATCGAGCTCGGCGAAGCGATGGCGCGCGCCGCCTTCCGGGAAACCTTCGACATCCTTGCCGAGCGGATCGAACGGCTCGCCGCCCACGCCCGCGCGAGCGGCGGCGATCCCGCCACCTTGCGCCGGCGACTGGCCGAAGAAGAGGATACGCTCTTCCACCCGCTGTGAAGCTGGCAGGCCGGGAAGACCCACGCCGCCCCGAAGGATCTCGTCCATCAGAACAGATCCAGCTGCCCATCCGCTCGACCGTCCGCCTTCTTCTTTGCGGTGCGCGGCGGCTTGCGTCTCTCCTCGGTCGGTAATTGCGGTGGGCGAAACTGCGTGAGCGAGAGCCCGCCATCGGGCCGATCAAGGCCGAGCCGGCGCACCGCCGCCCGGAAACGCTGCGCGAGCAGCGCCGCATGGGGACCACGGCCGCGCATCCGGGTGCCGAAGGTGGAGTCATAGTCGCGCCCGCCGCGCATCTCGCGCAGGATACGGCGAACGCGACGGGCCCTTGCGCTCGACCATTCCTCTACGGCGGCATAGAAGAGGTCGCGCACCTCGAGCGGCATCCGCAGCAGCACCCAACCAGCGGCGCTGGCGCCCGCTTCGGCCGCTGCCGTCAAAATCGCTTCCATCTCGTGATCATTGAGCGCAGGGATCATCGGCGCCGCCATCACCGCCGTCGGCACGCCCGCCTCAGCGAGAGCCCGGATCGCCGCCAGCCGCCGCTTCGGAGTCGATGCCCGCGGCTCCATCAAGCGGGCAAGCCGGTGGTCAAGAGTAGTGACCGAGATCGCCACCTTGACAAGGCGGCGGCGGGCAAGACGCGCCAGAATGTCGATGTCGCGGGTGATCCGTGCCGACTTGGTGACGATGGTCAGCGGATGGCCGGTTTCCTCCATCACCTCCAGCAGACCGCGCATGATCCGCCAGTCGTCTTCGATCGGCTGATAGGGATCGGTATTGGTGCCGAGCGCGATCGGCGCGACCCGATAGCCGGGCCTTGCGAGTTCGCGACGCAGCAGATCGGGCGCGCTCGGCCGGGCGACCAGCTTCGTCTCGAAGTCGAGTCCTGGAGAAAGCCCGAGATAGGCGTGGCTGGGCCGAGCATAGCAATAGACGCAACCGTGTTCGCAGCCGCGATAGGGATTGATCGAGCGGTCGAAGGAAATGTCGGGCGACTGATTGCGGGTGATGATGCGGCGCGGCCGCTCGACCCGGACATCGGTCGCGGCCGGTGTCAACTCGCCGTCGCGCAGCGCCGCATCGATCGCATCGCCCTCTTCCTCGCGGTGCAGGCGGTCATAGCGATTCGCAGGATTGAGTACCGCGCCGCGTCCGCGGCGGCGCTCGGCAACCACCCGCGTGCCGATCGTGCCGGTCGCGCCCGGCCCGTCCGCGCCAGCATCGTCCGCAGCCGCAGCCGAGTCACCGGACGCCCGATCCATAAGAATCTCGCTCGGCGCTCCGGCCGCCATGCGGGGCATCGCAGCGGGGACGGCACGCCCGCCTTTCAGGCTGTCCGTTGCCTTTCCCGTCTCTTGAGTCATTGCTTGCCGCCCGCCGACGCGACCCGGTTCCGTCCGGGCATCCTCAACAGCGTCATTCTACGCCTTCGACTGGAACATAACAAGAACGAATGACGCGCTTCTTCCGCGCGACGGACCGTGCGGCGCCTTCGGGCAAGCGGGGAAGACAGGTCGGGGATGCGGCGTGAAGCGCATGGACACCGCCATCAACGCCGGAATGATTCCCACGCTCACCGATCCCCTCGCGCCTCCGTCTCGTGATTCGGGCCGCCGCGCGGCAGGTGCGCTCAGGCGCACCGGGGAAGAACATGTCGGGAGAAAAAAGAGGAGCGGCGGGCATTTCCACCCGCCGCCCCTGTCGTCTTCGGCGTCGTTATCCGCCCCGCTTACCAGTGCAGAGTCCCGCGCGCATAGATGAAACGGCCGTTGAAGCCGAAGGGCGAGAAGTTCGAATAGGGGAAGATCTGGTTGAAGACCGAGAAATTCCCGCCATCCGGCCGCGGCCCCGTCGGCGAGACGTCCGGATAGACATCGAAGACATTATTGGCGCCGGCGGCAAGCGTGAACCAGTCGGTGAAGTCATAGGCGAATTCGACATCCGTCACCCACTTCGCCGAAAGATGCTCGTCGAACACCTCGCGCGAGCCCGGATCGCTGGAATTCACCGACACCCATATCGACGTGCTGGTGAACGTCATGGCCGCGCTTTCCTTCCCCTGACGAAACCGGGCCCCGGTGGCGCCCATGTGCCGTCGGGGTCCACCCTTGCGATGACAGGCCGACCCCCATGACAGACGTTCTGCACAAG
>RFIU01000241.1 GCA_003695555.1 Alphaproteobacteria bacterium | reverse complement strand
CCATTGGGGAAGCTTGCGCCGCTCGACGACGGCACCCGAGCGCCAGCCGCGCCCGTCGATCACCTGTTCATTGGCGAGCACCGTCCGATCGACCGGATCCCAGTTCACCCAGGATTCCCGCCGATAGACGAGGCCGCGCTCGAAGAAGTCCAGGAACAGCACCTGTTCCTTGCCGTAGTATTCGGGATCGCAGGTGGCAAACTCGCGCGACCAGTCGAGACCGAGGCCGACGCTCTTCAGCTGCTCGCGCATCATCGCGATATTGTCATAGGTCCAGTCGGCCGGGTGCACGCCCTTTTCCATCGCCGCATTCTCGGCCGGCATGCCGAAGGCGTCCCAGCCCATCGGATGCAGGACGTCATAGCCCTTCGCCAGATAATAGCGGGTCAGGACGTCGCCGATCGTGTAGTTGCGGACATGCCCCATGTGGATGCGCCCAGAGGGATAGGGAAACATCTCCAGGATGTAGTATTTGCGCCCCCCGTCGCGTTCGTCGGCGCGAAAGACCCGGGCGTCTTCCCAACGCTTCTGCCACTTGGCTTCGGTGACCTTCGGATTGTAGCGGGACATGGCTCGGCTATGATCCTCGTCTGAACAATGAACCTGCCGCCGATCCTAAGGGGCAATCGGGCGGATGGCGGAAGTCGGGCCGGCGGCACCAGGGCCGGGCCGGCGGCACGCCGATCAGTGATCGAGTCGTTCGATGCGCAGCTGCCGCGCGCGGGTCAGAATCGCTTCGGCAATCTTCAGCTCGGTGGCCGCCTGCACCGGCCGGTTGACCCAGATGCCGGCCGGATTGCGGGTCTGGCGCACGACATGGACCTCGACCGCATCGCCGCGCAGCTTGCGGGAAAGGATGAAGACCGAAACCTTCATCCGCTCGTCCGGCGCGCTCGGATCGGAATACCAGTCGGTGACGATGACGCCGGCCTTGCCGTCGGTCTCGATCAGCGGCATGAAGGCGAGTGTGTCGAGGGCGGCGCGCCAGAGAAAGGCGTTGACGCCCAGGCCGACCGCACTCACCTTCGGCTCGCCGGGTTCGCGCTTATGACCGCATGCCGCCAGCGAAACGCTGCCCAGCAGCGCCATCATCACGACGATGAGAATTCTTCTTGTCATGAACACCCTCGATTGCTCGATCGCCCCGACGCAGTCGCACCGGTCTGCGGGCGGCGACTTGCGATACCGGCACCAACCGCGGTGTCGGTCGGATTGTGCGCACTTGCAGGTTCCGCGCGCTTATAGCCGGCGAAGCGCGTCTTGACCAGTACCCGCGCCCGGCCGTCGGCACCTCTATCTTCCAGCCGATCGGCCGTGGCCGGCCGAACGGCGGAAAACCGCCATTGTGGCACAAATGCCACTGGTCTTTTTCATGGCGTTATGTCATTAAAAAGGCGGCCATATGCGCGTAAGGGAATGGGTTCTTCCCCGGCGAAGATGCGGCCGTGCCGTCCGGAGAGGGGAGTGACGCACAGGACATGCGCCCCTTGGAAGCAAAAATGCCAGGACGAGAGAGCGTGAGCGGGTCATCGTCAACAGCAGGATCGATGCGCCGCATCTTCACGATGCGCGCAAGCCCTTGGCGCATCGGCGCAGGGCTTTTCGCCGTGCTGATCGTCGGTCTGCTGCTCGCCGGAACGCTTGCCGCCGGCGATGCCATTGCGGGGCCGGGGGCGGCGGAGCCTGAGGACGAAGCCGGACACCGCACGATGCGCCCGATTCTGCTTGCCGAGACGCCAACACTTCATCGCCCCTTTGCCCATCTCGTCCGGCTCGACCGTTCCGATGCGACCGGCTCATCCGATACGGCTGCCCCCGCACAGGACTCACCGCGCCAGGGGGATGCGAAAGAGAGGGCCGGCCGGCCTTCTGCCGAGGAACGGTTCCATGCCGAACGGTCGGCGGACGAGGATCCCCATTTCCTTTACCTGCACGAATCCGCTGATGACGGGCAGGGAGCATCGCCATCCATCCGTCCGCAACGGAGCGATACGGTGCAGCGAATGCCCGTGGACGAAGCCGGCCTCGTCGTCGGAACCAGCTTTTCCTTTACGCCGCGGGTCGGTCTGCGCGAGGGTGTCGCGCACAGCCTCGATCTCGGCGGTCGGGCGCGCCCGATCGGCAGCTTCACGCCCCGCTACCGAGAGGCCAGTGTCTCGCTGACCGTCAACCCGCCGGCCGGACGGCCGGATCATGCGCTCGGCATCGAGGTCGGGTCGCAGTATCTCTTCGAGGGCGGTGATGTCTTCGGCTATGGCGAGGACGACCTGCTCTCGCCGATCGAGCGGCGCGCCTTCCACGTCGGCCTTTCGGTCAATTATCAGGGCTTTTCGCTCGGTGCCGGCGTATCGCGCGAAGAGGGGGGGCTTGATGGGGGACGCACGCGCGGCTTCGATGTCGGTTTCGGCTGGCGCAGCGGCGGCTTCGAGACGATGGTGTCGCTCGGGGGTTTCACGCGTTCGGATACGCTTTCTTCGCTGGTCGGAGCGAATAGAGACGAGAATTTCTATCGTCTAGAACTCGGTGCCGCCTATCAGATTTCACGACGACTGCGGGTTTCCGGCGGTGTGCGGTTGTTCGATTATTCCAGCCGGCTTCTGTTGAATCAGGATCTCGCCGAACGCAGCGGCGTTCTCTATCTCGGCACCCGGCTGCGCTTCTGATCGTCTATCGGTTCCGCTCCTGCGACACGTTCATGACGGCTTCTGCACGCCGCAAGGTCTGCGTGGCGGGGGTATCCGCCTGCCCGCGCGATACCCGGCCGGCGGCTGTTACGGGTGAGAGGGGCGGCCTTTCGTGGCTTCGTCCAGCCAGCCGCCGATTGCCGCGATCCCGTCGATGCCAGGTGGCAGGCGTCGGCTGGTGAGCGGATCGATGCCTCCCAGCGCCAGGAATCGCGGCCGACGGGTCCCGGCGCCGGGGCGGGCGATCAGTCTGGCGAGACGATGCGGGCCGAGAAAAGGGGAACCCGGATGGCTTCGAGTGGCAAAAACGGGTGAAAGCAGAACGAGGTCGGCGCCGACCTGCATCGCGCGGGCGAGGGCGCGACGCGAATGAACCGCCACCGACAGCAGGCGAGCGGGTGGAAGGCCGCGTCGCGGGGCGCTCGCTCGTGCCAACTCTTCGCCAAGATGCAGGCCATCGGCATGCGGTCCTGCTGCCAGCTCCGTATCGCAGGCGATCAGCAGCCGCCGCCCCTGACGTCGGCACAGGCGCGCAAGCCGGCGGGCAAAGACCGGGCGAGCGGGCATCCGATAGCCACGCAGCAGCACGTCCACGCCAGCCGGCAGGGCAGAGACGGCCGCCAGCGGCTCCTCGACCATCCGCTCCGGCTCGAGAATGAAAAGACGGGTCACGGGCGCTGCGCCGCGCCGGTCACCGGCTCGCCGCCGGCGGCGCGCATGGGGGTGCCAGGCCAGCCGCCTGCGTGCCGGCCGGCTCATCGGTTCAACGGTTTCCCGGGCGTCCATTCGCGCTCTCGCCTCCTGGCATGTCCCAAAGGGGCGCACCGCCCCGGCCGGGATGGCTTTGCCTGATGGCCCGGCAGGTTCTATAACGCCTGCGACAGCCATGGCGGGCAAGGAAAAAGGCCGATGACGAACGACACCGGACATGCGGACGACGACGAAGACACCCCGGTGATCGAGGCGATTGCCTCGCCGGCGCAGATCGCCGCCTTCCGGGTGCGCCGGGACGAGATTGCGGAAGCGATCCGGCGCGCGCGCATCGAACAGGGACTGCCGGGCGAGGGCACCCGCATTCTTGCCGTCTCAAAGCGTCAGCCGGAGACGCGCGTCGCCGCTGCACTTGCCGCCGGCCATCGGCTGTTCGGTGAAAACCGCCTGCAGGAAGCCGCCCGCCGCTGGGCGGGGGCGAAGGAACATTTCAGCGATCTCGAACTTCATTTCATTGGTCGTCTGCAGAGCAACAAGGCGGCTCAGGCGGTTGATCTGTTCGATTGGATCGAGAGCGTCGATCGCCCCTCGCTGGTCGATGCCCTCGCCCGGGCTCTCGCGCGCACCGGTCGTCGGCCGCGCCTGCTGGTTCAGGTCAATACCGGCGCCGAACCCCAGAAGGGAGGGGTGCTGCCCGGCGAACTGCCGGCGCTGCTGGAAGTCATGCGTTCGCGGAATCTGGCCCCGGAAGGTCTGATGTGCATCCCGCCGCGCGACGAGGAACCGGCACTCCATTTCGCGCTGCTCAAGAAGCTTGCCCGCGCGCACGATCTGTCCATCCTGTCGATGGGGATGAGCAGCGACTTCGAGACGGCCGCGGCAATGGGGGCGGATCATGTCCGAATCGGTACCGCCCTCTTCGGTCCTCGAGACGGAGGATGAGCGCAGCCGCGCCTCGGGAGAGGCGATGAATTTATCCGGTCATGATCCGGCGTCCCTATCCCCTTTTGTCTTCATGTAGAATTACGTTTGTCCACAGGCCATCACGGCGAGTTGACGAAAATGTGATTCGACTTGATTCGCCTGCTTGGGCAAGCCGGAAACGTGGGGACGAGGAGGGGGCAGGACACCGGTGGAAAGGAATCATCGCTCGATCATGATCCGGATCAGCAAGAAAATGTACTATGCGGTCGATGCAGTCCTGCATATCGCGCTTACCCAGAACGAAAAATACACGATTTCCTCTCGTGCGCTGGCCGACGCGCAGCAGGTATCCACGCGTTACATGGAACAGACCCTTCAGCAGCTTGTGCGCAGGGGCATTCTGATCGGAACCCGCGGCCCGCGTGGCGGCTACCGTCTTGCTCGTCCGCCCGAGCAGATCACCATCGGCGACATCCTGGCCGGCTTGCGCCGGAATGGCGTCGGTCGGGTCGAGGATATCGAAGGAAGCCCCGCCGGTCAGGCCGTGCTGATACCGCTTTTCGATTCGCTGGTGCGGGAAAATATCGAGCGTCTGGATCGCATCACCATCGCCGATCTGATCAGTGGATGCCGCAATGACGGCAGGCGCGCCGCCGGCGATGCCCGGGGCGGACGCCACCGCCCGTCGGCTGAGAAGGGCTCCCGCAAGGACATGGCGATCGCCTGATCCCGCTTCTGCTGCTGCGTCACCTTGCCTTGCTCTCCCGGTCATGCGAAGTCTGCCGTCGTCAGGATCTTGGCCGACGGCAGGAGGCGAAGGATGGCCCTGCGCCATGACCAGCTCGAACGCTATGCCCGGCATCTCGTGCTGCCAGAAATCGGCGGTCCGGGCCAGCAGCGGTTGCTCGAATCCTCGGTACTGCTGGTCGGCGCCGGCGGCATCGGCGCGCCGGCGGCATTGTATCTGGCCGCCGCGGGCGTGGGGCGGATCGGTCTGCTCGATGACGACCAAGTCTCGCTTTCCAACCTTCAGCGTCAGATTCTCTATCGCACCGATGAGGTGGGCATGGCGAAGGCCGAGGCCGCCGCACGTCATCTGCGTGCGCTCAATCCGGATGTCCGTGCCGAGCCGATCATCACGCGCCTGAGCGCGGAAAACGCCGAGCGCCTCGTCGCCGACTATGATCTCGTGCTCGACGGTTCGGACAATTTCGCCACCCGACTGGCGGTCGGCGATGCCTGTCTGCGCACCGGCCGTACCCTGGTGTCGGCAGCGCTGCGCCGTTTCGAAGGGCAGCTCGCCGTCTTCAAGCCGCATCTGTCCCCCGATCAGCCCTGTTATCACTGCCTGGTCGGCGATTCGCCGGACGAGGGCGGCGGTGCGCCCTGTGCGGAGCTCGGCGTTCTCGGTGCGGTCGCCGGCGTTCTCGGCTGCTGGGCGGCGATGGAGACGGTAAAGGAACTGGTCGGCGGCTTCGACAGCCTTGCCGGGCGCCTGATCCTGTTCGACGGTCTCGGCGGGAAGGTGCGCGAGGTGATGCTGCCGCGCGACCCCGCCTGTTCCCACGCATCGGCGGCCGGCATCGTCGCCTGATCGGCCGTATCAGGATCCGAGGTCGAGATCGACGAGAACCGGCACGTGATCGGAGGGTCGTTCCCAGCCGCGCGCCTCCTCAACAATCTCGACGCCGACAAGCGCGGGGGCGAGATCCGGGCTCAGCCAGACATGATCCAGACGCCGTCCCCGGTTCGAGGCGCGCCAGTCGCGCGCGCGATAGGACCACCAGGTGAAGATGGGCTGTGGCGCCGTGAAGACGGCACGCACCGCGTCATGCCACTCGTGGGCGGCGCGCAGCCGCTCCAGCCGTTCGGTTTCGACAGGCGTGTGGCTGACGACGGATAGCAGCGCCTTGTGATTCCAGACGTCGCAGGCAAGCGGGGCGACATTGAAATCGCCGAGCGCGATCGTCGGCTCCGACAGCCCCTTTGCCCATTCGATCATCTCGTCAAGAAAGGCGAGCTTGTGGGCGAAGCGCGGATTGAGGTCGGGATCCGGGACGTCTCCGCCAGCGGGTACATAGAAATCATGCAGCCGTATGCCGCCCGGCAGCTCTGCGCTGATGTGGCGGGCATCGCCAAGACCGCACCAGTCGATCGACTCGCTCTTGTTCAGCGCAAGGCGCGAGAGGATCGCCACACCATGGTGGCCACGCTGACCGAAGATCGCCTCATGCTCGTATCCCATGGCCCGGAAGGCGGCCCGCGGGAAGGCGTCCGTCTCGACCTTGATTTCCTGAAGGCAGAGAATGTCGGGTGCGCGCTCGGCCACCAATCGTTCGACCAGCGGCAGGCGGGCACGGACCGAATTGACGTTCCAGGAACAGATGCGCACGAAAGCCACGATGAGATGTCCTGCTTGCTGTGATGGCCGGCGGGGACGCAAGATCCTGCGGAAGATGATTTTCTAGAAGATGTTGAGACTGTTGCCAATCAGAGAAACCGGCCAGCGCCCCTGTTCGAAAAGATGGAATTTGAGCGCCAGCGGATGCGCGGCCGTCTCGCCTGCGGCCAGTACGAGGGCGGCGTCGTGGGCGCTCTGCACGGCCGCCCCGACGGCAGCGCGCAGAAAGCCTTCGTCGTCGATACCGTAGAAGCGCGCACTGTCCTCGGCTCCTCTGCCGGCAGCGAGCGCGGTCAGGGCGCGCACCAGCCGAAGCCCTTCGCCCAGCGTTTCTTCCGCCGGCCCGAGAAGATTGGCGTCGGCGGCGACCGTGAGCGCCGCGCGGAGCTGTTCTTCTGCCTCGAAGGCCGGGGTGTCGCGATCATGGGTAAGAAGCGCGTCCGCCGCCTCCTGCCATTCGACCAGTACCGCCGGTAACGCCTGTGGAAATCCCAGTGCCTGCGCATAGGCCTCGGCAGTCTCGCGCACCGGCTCGTCGAGCGGATCACCGAGATTGCGGAACCAGCTCGCCCGCATGACGAGTCCGCCAAGGCCCGCGAAGGCCGCCAGCGCGGGTTCGACCTCGCCAAGGGCGGCAAGATGCTCAAGAGGGTGATCCGGAAGTTCGTCGGATGGCTGGGTCATGATCAGATGCCGAAAATTCACACTCTGGTGGTCGGGAAGGGCCGGAAAAGAAAGCGCCCGGTCGAGGGGGGCTTCGACCGGGCGCCAGCACCGTCAACGGTGTCTCTTGAGCGGTCGAACCGGGAAGTGGGGGGCACAACTCCGGGAGGGGATGACCGCTCAAGTGTTCTCATAGATAGGCCTTGGCGAGCAGATGTCAAGCACGGCCGCCGACGGATCAGCGCATCCGCCGGCGTCGCCGTTTGCCGATGACGCGCGGATCCTTGAAACGCCACGCACTTTCGGCGATTTCGATATTCAGGGTCGGGTCAAAAAGTCGCACCTCGGTCACCGCCCCGCGGGGCTCGACGATCCGCCAGCCGAGCCAGGTCAGTCCTTGGTCAGAACTGGCGAAAAGGAATGAGGCGGCGCCGGATTCCGGGTGTTCGGGGTCGGCAGTGTCGAGCCAGAGCAGATGCGGCAGGGGGCCGGGCCGGACACCGCGGATCGCCGACGAGCGGAGAATCTCGTCGGCGCTTTTCGCGCTTGCGAGCAGGCCGAGCGGCGTGTCGCGGATCGGCCAGCGCGTCACCTGACCGCTGTCATAGTCGATGAAGGTGAGGCGGCGCCCGTCGGAAACCAGCAGCAGCGGTGTTCCGTCGTCATAGGCGAAGCGCAGCCGGCCGGGTCGCTCAAAGAGAAATGTGCCCTCATGTCGCGAACCGTCGGGGTTCATCTGGACGAAGCGGGCCTTGAGGCTGCGGATCGCGGCGATGTAGCGCGCGATGTGCGCCAGCCGGTCGTCCTCGCGTCGCGGGGCGAGCGCACGCTCACCCTTGATCGGCGACAGAGTCCGATCTTTATCCATCGAAGGCGCTGCAGCAGAGACGGAGGGATCCTGCGGCGGTGCTGCCCTGCCGGGAAGATCGGGGGCGATCAGCAAGAGCAGCACCAGCACCGCCGCGGCCGGTCCCGTGCTGCGAGAAGCGCGTGGCCGGCGCCGGTCGCCCTGTCGTCGTGGAAGATCCCTCTCGCTTTGCACCCTGCTGCTCCATCGTTCGGGGGCGTGTACCCGATTTGCCGACGCCCAGCTGATGCCGTCATCCGCCTGAACGAAGGCTGAATTCGCCTGTCGTTCTCTTGCGGTGGCATCATTCCTCGTCGCGGGCCGGCACCAGAATCTCACGCTTTCCGGCGTGGTTCGGGGCGCTGATGACGCCCTGTGCCTCCATCTCCTCGATCAGTGAGGCGGCGCGATTGTACCCGATGCGCAGCCGCCGCTGGATATAGCTGGTGGAGACTCGCCGATCCTTCAATACGATCGCCACGGCGCGGTCATAGAGCGAAGCGTCCTCGCCGGCCGCCGCCCCGCCGCTCACGGCGGCGAGCATCGGAGAGTCATAGCCTTCCTCGGGCTCGCGGGTTACCTCCTCGCGATAGCTCGGCGGACGCTGTCGGCGAAGATGGGCGACGACGCGCTCGACTTCGTCCTCCGAGACGAAGGCCCCGTGCACCCGGCTGATCCGCCCGCCTCCGGCCATGAACAGCATGTCGCCGCGTCCCAGCAGCTGTTCGGCACCCTGTTCGCCGAGGATCGTGCGGCTGTCGATCTTCGAGGTCACCTGGAAAGAGATCCGGGTCGGAAAATTCGCCTTGATCGTGCCGGTGATGACATCGACGGAAGGGCGCTGGGTCGCCATGAT
>RFIU01000240.1 GCA_003695555.1 Alphaproteobacteria bacterium | reverse complement strand
GAAAACGACGGGCGGCGAACGCCCCTCATCGGTGCTGACTGTTCTCCCGCCTGCTGGTGGCGGGGCAGACGCCGGAGGTGGGGTTATCCCCTGTCTTCGCGTTATTTTTTTCCTTCCCTTTCAGCAGGCTGCAATCCCGTTCAGATGATGGGCAAGGAAACTCTTGTAGCGGTGCGGGGGTTTCCTATAATGCGCGCCCTTTTCGGCTCTGCCTGCCGGTCCGTTCTGGAGAGCGGGCGGTGCGCCGGGCAAGGGCGGGCAGCAAATTCTCGGAATGGAACGCGGGAGAGGTGAACGATGGGAGCAGAGGAAGCCAGGGTCGCCATCGTGATGGGCAGCCGATCCGACTGGCCGACCATGACGGCCTGCGCCGAAGTGCTGCAGGCGCTGGAAATTCCCCATGAGGTGCGCGTCATATCGGCCCACCGCACACCGGATCGCTGTCTGGAATTCGCACAAGGCGCGGAGGATCGCGGCATCCGGGTGATCATTGCCGCGGCCGGCGGGGCGGCTCACCTGGCCGGTGTGATCGCGGCGCTTACCCATCTGCCGGTTCTCGGCGTTCCGATGAAGGGCTGGGCGCTCGACGGCCTCGACAGCCTGCTCTCGATGGTGCAGATGCCGGGCGGCATTCCGGTGCCGACCCTCTCGATCGGCAAGGCGGGCGCACGCAATGCCGCGCTCTCGGCGGCGGCCATCCTGGCGCTCGGCGATCCTGCGGTGCGCGAACGACTGCTGGCCTGGCGCCGGGCGCAGTCCGACGCGGTGCCCGAGACGGTCGAGGACGAGTGATCGGTTCCCCGCCTGCCGTCACATTCCACCGGATCAGGCGGCAGGAGGATAGCGCAGACGGCCGAGGAAGCGGGCGAGCGAGGGCAGATTCTCACGTCCCTTGCGCCATTCGGCCTTCCATTTCTCGAAGCGCATGACGCCATCAATGCGTCGGTCGAGGAAGGCACGGGTTTCGGCGAACGTCTCGTCCCGGTCATCGAGCCAGACGAGCAGGGTTGCCGACCAGATGCCGGCGAGAATCGTCCGCTTGGTATAGTAGTTGATATCGGTGGCGCGATCGCCGGCCGCACGCCACATGCGATCGACGCTGCGCCAGACAAGCTGCGCCATTTCCGGCGCATGGGCGGGCAACAGACCGCGGGCGACCAGTTGTCGCACGGCTTCGCGATGCGCGACGAGCAGTTCCAGACGGGTCATCACCAGCGAGCGGATCCGGTCGCGGATGCGCATCCCGGCAAGTCGTTCCGGCGGCAGGCGCTGAAGCAGGGCGAGATCGACGGCATCCTGCCATTCCTGGATGAATTCCGGAATGCCGCCGGGGTAGAGAACATGGCCGAATTCCTCGTCCAGCCCCAGTGAACGCGCCGCGTGGCGCATCGCCGCATCGCTCCAGCCGTGGAACGGAACGCTGGCGAGCATCGCTTCACGGAACTCGGCCAGGCGAACCGCCGGCGCTTCATCGCCGGCAGGTGCAGAGTCGGATGTCGCCGGGGTCTTGCTCATGACCGTTGAGTCCGCTGCATGGAAAACCGCTTCCTGCTCACCCTACGTCCGCCCCCGGTACGAAGGCAAGCCGCACCGCAAGATCGGCGCTCACCTTTCTTCCAGCGTCTCCTTGATGCATTCCGCGAGCTGTTTGAGCGAGAAGGGCTTGGGCAGGAAGGCGAAGTCCTGTTCACCGTGTGCCAGTCGCTTGCGGAAAACATCCTCGGCATAGCCCGAGATGAAGACGATGCGGGTCGAAGGCGACTGCCGGCGGATCTCGTGGACGAGAGTGGGGCCGTCCATGTTCGGCATGACCACGTCCGAGATCAGCAGATCGATCGGGCCGTCATGGTTGCGCGCGATTTCCAGTGCCTCCTCGCCGGACGCCGCTTCGAGCACGTGATAGCCCTTGTTGACCAGTGCTCGTCGCGCGAATAGGCGCACGGCGTCCTCGTCCTCTACCAGCAGGATGGTTTCCTTGCCGGTCAGATCCCGCGGCGGAACCTCCGCCTCGGTCTTCGCGCGGCCCTCCTCCTCGGGTTGGCGATGGAGCGGCAGGAAGACCTTGAAGGTCGATCCCTCGCCCGGGGTGCTCTCGACGAAGATGAAGCCGCCGGTCTGCTTGATGATGCCATAGACGGTGGAAAGGCCGAGACCGGTGCCGCGGCCGACCTCCTTGGTGGTGAAGAAGGGCTCGAAGATCTTGTCCACATGTTCCGGGGCGATGCCGGTGCCGGTGTCGGCGACCTCGATCAGGACATAGTCGTCGCTCGGCATCACCGTGTAGGTCGAAAAGCACGGATCGTCGGGTGCGACCCGCCGGGTGCGGATGGTCAGCATGCCGCCGTCCGGCATCGCATCGCGGGCATTGACCGCCAGATTGATGATCACCTGTTCCAGCTGCCCCTGATCGACATTGACGGCGCCGACGTCGCGGCCGTGGACCATCTTGAGTTCGATCGTCTCGCCGATCAGGCGGCGCAGCAGGTTGGAGAGTTCCGAAAGCACGTCGGTGACGACCAGCACCTTGGGGCGCATCGTCTGCTGCCGGGAAAAGGCTAGAAGCTGGCGGACCAGATTGGCGGCACGATTGGAGTTCTGCTTGATCTGCATGACATCGGCGAAG
>RFIU01000239.1 GCA_003695555.1 Alphaproteobacteria bacterium | reverse complement strand
TCGAACGCGAAGCGGCGATCCTGCGGCGGGCGCTGGCCGATGCGCGCCGGGCCAGCGATGCGCGCACCACCTCGTCCGGCCTGCCTGCCACAGCGGTGGCCTGCGGCGGACCCGGCCCGCAAGGCGTCGCACGTGCCTGGGGAATGACGCATGCCGGCAGCGGGCGGCCGCGACTCGTGCTTTCCTTCGGGCTTGCCGGGGGGCTGGTGCCGGGGCTGCATGCCGGCGATGCCTGCTGGCCGGCGGAGGTCCTGAGCGAGGCGGGAGAGGTTCGCCCCACCGCCACCCTGCCGAAGGGTAGCGCCGTGCGCTTCGGCATCCGCTGTGGCGGGCGGCTGCTCTCCTGCTCCCAACCGCTCGCCGACCGGCGCGCCAAGGCGTTCTCACACGCCGATCATGGGGCGCAACTGGTCGATATGGAGTCCTATGCTCTTGCCGAAATCGCGGCCCGGCGGGAGATCCCCTTCGCAGTTCTGCGGGTGATTGCCGACGAAGCCGGCGATCGACTGCAGGCAGCGGTGACGGAGGCCACCGACACGGCTGGCCGGGTGCATCCGGTCCGGCTCGTCACGAAACTGGCGCGAACCCCCGGCGATTGGCGGGACTTCGCCCGCCTGGCCCGTGTCGGACGGCGGGCGGAAGCCGCGCTAGGCCGCGTCGGCGCGGCGCTTCCTGAGATACTCCTCCCACTCCTCGGCTGAGACCTCGGCGCGCACCAGATGCTCAAAATTGTCTTCGGCGGGACGCGCATCGTCGAGCGGAATATCGGGCGCCATCGGCCCTTCCGTGCGCGGGCCGCGCAGCGCCACGGCGAGCGCCTTTAAGGGGTGCGCGGTGGCATCGGCAGCCGCCGTCGGCTCATAACCGCAGTGCGCCATGCAGTTCGCACACTTCTCGTAATTGCCGGTACCATAGGAGTCCCAGTCGGTCGTCTCCATCAGTTCCCGGAAGGACTTCGCATAGCCTTCGGAGAGCAGATAGCAGGGCTTCTGCCAGCCGAAGACATTGCGCGTCGGCATCCCCCACGGCTGACAGCGATAGGTCTGGTTGCCGGCAAGGAAGTCGAGATAGAGGGCCGAGTGATTGAGTGGCCACTTGCGGCCCCGGCCGCGCCGGAAGATCGCGCGGAACAGCTCACGGGTGCGCTGACGCGAAAGGAAGTGCTGCTGATCGGGCGCGCGCTCATAGGCGAAACCGGGCGAGATCGTCACCCCGACGCCGAGATCCCGGCAGAAATCGAGATAGGCGGCCACCCGATCGGGATCGGCGCCATCGAAGATGGTGGCGTTGACATTCACCTGAAAGCCCGCTTCGCGCGCCTTGCGGATCGCGCGCACCGCCCGGTCGAAGACGCCCTCCTGACAGACCGCGCGGTCATGCTCTTCCTTCAGGCCGTCGAGATGGACCGAGAAGAAGAGATAGCGCGAGGGCTGGAACAGGTGCAGCTTCTTTTCCAGCAGCAGCGCATTGGTGCACAGCGAGACGAACTTCTTGCGTGCGACGATGCCTTCGACGATCTCGCCGATCTGCTTGTGCAGCAGCGGCTCGCCGCCGGGGATGGCGACCACCGGGGCACCGCATTCGTCCACCGCGTCCAGGCATTCCTGGACCGACAGACGGCGATTGAGGATCGAATCCGGATAATCGATCTTGCCGCAGCCGGCGCACGAGAGATTGCAGCGGAAAAGCGGCTCGAGCATCAGCACCAGCGGATAGCGGCGATTGCCCTTCAGGCGCTGGCGCACGACATAGGCGCCCACCTTGATCTGCTGAAAGAGCGGGACTCCCACCATTCTTCTCCCTGATCGATGACGGCGCGCGGTATGCGCGGCATCCTATGTCCGCCTGTCTAGGCAAGCATGGTGGGAAAATCGAGCCTTTTTGTGGCCGAACCACCCCCCGGTCCTTGCCGCCCTCTTATCCCGGTTCGGCCACCTTGAGCAGCTGCTTGCCGCGATTGGCACCGCTGAACAGACGCAGGAAGGTGCGCGGTGCGTTCTCGAAGCCAGTCTGGACGTCCTCGCGATAGACGATCTCACCTTCCCGTATCCACTGCGCGAGTCGCTTTTGCGCCTTCGGGAATTCTGCCGCGAAGTCGGTGACGATGAAGCCCTCCATGCGGGCGCGGCGCAAGATCAGATTGAGATAGCGCGAAGGCCCCGCCGGCCGGGCGGTATTGTACTGCGAGATCGCCCCGCAGACGACGATGCGCCCATGATGGGCGATATGGGCGAGCGCCGCGTCCAGAATCGCGCCGCCGACATTGTCGTAGAAGACGTCGATGCCGTCGGGAGCGAGCTCGCCGAGGCGGGCCATGACGTCCTGCGACTTGTAGTCGATCACCGCCTCGATGCGGGCCTCGTGCATCAGCCATTCGCACTTCTCGGCGCCGCCGGCGATGCCGATCACCCGGCAGCCCATGATCCGGCCGAGCTGCGCGACCGTCGCGCCGGTCGAGCCGGCCGCGCCGGAGACGACGAGCGTGTCGCCGGCCTCGGGCCGGCCGATCCGCATCAGGCCGAAATAGGCCGT
>RFIU01000238.1 GCA_003695555.1 Alphaproteobacteria bacterium | reverse complement strand
TCCACTTCATGCCGATCTTGATCTGGTCTACGGATTTCAGGATCGGCCTGCACTTGCATTTGAATGCCATCACGCCTCCCGGGTCGAGCGTTTGGGCAGCGGTGTCCGGAGCCACGGCAAGGGCGAGGAAAAGGGCCGACAGGATCAGCGTCATCCGTCCGGCGACATGCTTATGGCGATGCGCGGATTTTCTCGTGAAGGGTACGCAGGTCATTGTTCGTTCTCCAGACCGTCGGCGGGCATCGGTCGATCCGTCGTCAAGGTGCAGTCCGGGGCGCCGGCCATCGCCTCGATGAGCATGGCGCCGCTGTCGCCGTTCACGATCGCATCCATGCTCGCCTCGACGAGGCGCTTCTGATCGTTGCTGCGTGCCAGCGCCATGGCCTCATCGGCGATCCTGCGCGCGGTTTCGGCATCGCCTTCCATGGCATGGGCCTGAGCCAGATTCAGATAGACGCCGGAGGCCATGTCGGCCATCGCCGGATCGCCGTTTCGATCCGCGACCCGACGGAAGGCGGCCGCGACCGCCTCCAGTTCGGGGATCCCTTCGTGCCCCTTTGTGGTGACATGGAGCAGCGCCCGTTCCATCCGCGCATTGAGGGTCAGCATGTCGTCTTCGCCCCGCTGTCGCGAGAACCCTTCGACGGCTTGGGCAAAGAGCCGGTCGGCGCGTTTCGCGAGCGCCGCCATCCGGCGCTTCGCTGCCCGCCGGTCATGGATATCGGCAAAGCAATGGGCGAGGCGCTTCGGCGGCCGCGCTCCTTGCGCGATGGGCGCCAGGCGATCGACCTCATCGGCCAGCATGCTCGCCAGACGATAGGCGATCAGAGGATCGTCGGGCGCGAGGTGATAGGCCTTCTCGTGATAGGCGAGCGCCTTCTTCCTGTTCCCCGATTCCTCATAGGCGCGGGCAAGCGCCGAGATCAGATGCGCATCTTCCGGCCATTCGCCGAGCGCCTTTTCACCCTGGACGATGGCATCGAGCAGATGATCGTGATCGACGAGGCAGATCACGCGTGCCGCCACCGTCTTCGCCGAAGCAGGATGGGCTGTCGGGCAATCACCGGTAGCCGCCCGCGCTGAGCCCGGCGCGAGAGAAACGGCTGCCATCAAGGCGAAGGCGAATGCCGGCAGACCGCTGTTGCCGGCGCAGCAATGCGTGGCAATATTACGAAGATTTCTGAGCATCGGACACCCTCCATCAGGAGCAATCCCCCTGTCCGACTTTCCGCGTTCCACGCTACCACAAAAAAAACGGGATTCAATACCAAAAGAACATCTAGACGTTGATCGATGTCGGCGTGCCTGAAGACGGGGTTGGACTTCACGACTTCTCCCACCGCGCATAGTCGATGCTTCGGGAAAAGGCGTGCGGTCAGCCCGCGCGTGCGGCGCTTCCCAGGAACCGCAGCACGCGGTCGGCGATGGTGGACAGCGCCGGCTCGCCGACCAGCCAGTGGCCGAAATCCGGGAATTCCTCATACGCCGCGCGCCCGCCGAAGGCGCGGGCCGCGGCGCGGATCCAGGGGACCGGCACGATCGCATCCTGTCGTCCGCCGATGACGAGCGTCGGCACGGCGATCTTCTCACGCGCTACCGCGCTTGCCCGCCGCCGGTCGAGCCACCAGTGCGAGATCTCGAACAGCACTCGTCCCGAATCCCAGACATAGTTCGCGAATTCGCGCCGGGCCTCGTCCTCGGGCACGCCGGCGTTGAAGACGGTGGCGCGCACGCCCTCCCACGACGGCTTGTGGGGGTGCCGCCACCAGCCGGGGCGCATCAGGATCGGGCCGAAGACCTGCAAGGGCTTCAGGCGGAAAGGAAACATGCCGGCGCTCGGCGCGGGGGAGAGGGCCACCAGGGCGGACCCAAGGCCACGGGCGGCAAGCTGTTGAGCGAGCAGACCGCCCATCGAATGGCCGATGATGACGGCCTGTTCGTCGAAGGCTTTCAATTTCGTCTCGAGGTCATCAAGATAGTCGATGAGCGAAAGCGTGCCAAGGCCATCGGGCGGCGGGTCGTCGGGCGCGATGTCGTGATGCAGCAGATCGGGCGCGGCGACCCGGCATCCCGCCGCCTCCAGCCGTTCGGCGAAACGTTCCCAGTACGCCCCCCGGCCCCACATGCCGTGGATCAGAAAGACGGACCGCGCTGTGCCCATGCCCATGATGAGTTCCTCTCCTGTCGGGCTGCAGGCATAAGCTGCCTTGCACGGAAGGAAATGTAAACCGGCCGGCGCAGTCGGCGGGCACTGAAGCCTTGGGCATCCTTGCGGGTCAGTTGGGGGTGGACGAAAGCATAAGGTCGGCGTATTCCACTTGGCGTGCAAGTGCTCCCGACCCGGAAGCGAGCGCAAGCAGGAGGGTGCGCATTCTCCGGGCTGATCCAAGGTAGTTGCGTTCAAATCTTAATTGTCGGCGACCAAACCCCTCTGCGAGCATGAGGCGCAAAGCGCTCACGACTCTGTGATAATGGTAGAGATCGTCGATATCAGCCCGGGCTGCTCCCCATTGCTGCTCCAGTTCCGCAAGCGAAATGTCGTCCGGACGGATGGGCAGTGCGGTGATGACACCTGCCAGAAGATCCTCGATTTGGACAAGGAGGGCCTGTAAAGTCTCGGACATGAAGATCTGACTGCTGGCGGCCGTCTCGGGATGGGGCACAACGTGGCCCTCAGGGAGAGGATACGCATCTTCGATCATACGCATTTTGAGCCCTTCCAGGGCATTCTGCGTCACCAGAAGATCGGCCAGCGCCTCCTCCAGACCCTTGCGTGCTCCAGGAGTGAGATATCTGCCGGCCTGCTTGACCAGTCCACCGAGAACGTCCAGCTTGACGATCGCTCTGATCAATCCATGCAGCTGCGCACGGGGAACAAATCCCTTCATTTGGTCGCGATAACTCTCAAACTTCATTTTTCCACAGGACAATATTCTATCCTCTGGTATGAAAACTCGTGAGAATACAAGTAAACTGTCGTTTTCTTCAAGATACGCTGGGAGAGCAGACAGACAGCGTGATTCAATTTCGCAAGGCTCATCGGTGACCTCATGGAGGTCCATGAATTGCCAATTTACATAAGTTGGAGCAGTGGCAACAATTCTCAATCCCGGCGTGGACAGTGGAACAAGAAACGATAGAACCTCCAGATCTTCCCCTGCTTCAAGGTGATCTCGCACGAAGACCTCTTCGGCGATCATGGCGGCGGTGGCAATGGCTTTCATGCCTGAAACGATGATACCGTCTTCGCGACGTTCTTCGATCCGCAATCCCAGTCTTAGCGGCTCGGGGCCGGGGGTAGTCCCGAAAGGAGGTGGAGCGACGAAGGCATGACAGACATAGGGCAAATCATGCACGAGCCGGCGGTGAATCTTTCGGGCGTTTTCCGCGAAAGGACCGAAGAAACGGGAATTCTTCTCAAGCAACGCCAAGAAAGATGCCTTATAGTCGACCGGCCGTGTCATGAAACCGAAGTGATGCCGCGTGTAGAGAGCGATGGCCCGCGCCGCCGCATCAAGATCTTCAGGGCTGGCGGCCGGCAGAAAGAAGGGATGAGCATCGATTTGGCGCCGCGTATTCTGGCGGTTGCCGTGCTTGTCGGACGGCTTGGTTTGAATGTCCGAGTCCCTCTGTCCCGCTCCGCCGGCAGGGCTGATGCGCATGATATCTGCATGCGAGGGATCGTCCATCAGTTCATAGAAGGTCTCCGTCATCCGGATTGCCGGTTGCAGAACCGAGATTTGAGCAGGACGCGTCAAGTCCTTGCCGGCCCATCGGATGTTGCGTCGCCGTTTCAGGCTTCTTCGATATCTGTTGAGTAAGGACATCTTCGTACCCTGCTACCCCGGCATTGCGGTCCTGCCCCGATGATCAACCTTCGTTGCCGTCTGAGGCCAGTGGGTCGCACTGAAGTTTTTCACTCGATAGCGGGCGCAGGCGTTTCCAAAAGCGCTCGAAAAGATCGGCCTTGTGATGACGCTCTTTCAGTTCGTCCATGTGGTCATACAGATACCAGAAAGAATCGATTTCGACATCGCGCAGGCAAGAGTTCAAGAATCCGGGGCTGACGGCAAGTGCCTGCGAATCGTGGAAGAGAAGGTTGAAACCCATCGGGTTGGTGATCTTCTTCTGATAAGCTTTGAGGAAGACATCTGGCAGGAACCAGTCGGGACTGAGGGAGAATTCGGCTGCGAAGCGCCGTTCCCGCTCGGCGTCTGCCAGCATGGCGGCCGGTGGTAACCGCCCCTTCTGCCGCATCTTGCTCACCAGTTTGGCGACGCCACCGTGCAAACCGATCAGGGATCGCGGCTCGACAGTGAGTCGAGAAGCGATCGGTATAAGATAATTGGCGCAGGAAGAAAGGCAGAGGCCGCGCACGATGACGTGCGGCCTGTGGGGAGCCATGTGCTCCGCGATGTCGATGGCGGCGGAGACGAAGCCTCCGGTCGAGGTCACGACCAGCCGCTGGAGGTCCGAAAGATTCTGCCGCAGCACACAGGCCTTCATCTCCGCCGCAATGAAGCCCCGCAGATGAAGCTCCCCCGGCCCTTCCATCCAGCATTCCTGCGGACCGAAATGAGAAGAGGAAGGTGCCAGGAG